>NZ_JAXOQA010000085.1:0-5609 GCF_047307945.1 Commensalibacter sp. A3DC
AAACCCATCCAATGAAATGACAAAAGACAAGCAAAGGTTTCTATTAGTCAAACCGATCAATTTTTGTCAGCATAGATACCTATCGAACATCCAATTTCATGATGGACAAAAGGTAAATCTTTTAATTCCCATAATAAAAGACATCCTATCAGATCAAACTTATTTATCTGTCCGTATATTATACAAGCTAAACAATATTTAATATAATCATAAATAAAAACTGGTTGAAATGAACTCAACCAGTTTTAACGAAAATCAGGCTTTGTCTATAACTGATTTACCCTGAATTAATAAACCAGCCTCATTGGCACTGATTGAAATAGTATCCCCATCATAAACATCGCCTTGCAACAATAATTCTGCCAATTGATTTTGCAAATTTCGTTGTATGACACGTTTTAGAGGACGTGCACCATAAACCGGATCATATCCAGCTTCCTCCAGCCACGCATGTGCTTTTTCATCCAGATCAAGCCTAATTTTACGATCCTCAAGCAATCCTTGTAAACGCTGTAATTGTATATCCACAATTTTTGCCATATCAGCCTTTTGCAATCGACTGAACAAAACAACTTCATCCAAACGATTGAGAAATTCAGGACGAAAGTGGGCACGTACAACTTTCATAACTTCAGCCTGTACAAGCTCTGTTGACTCACCTTCTGTCTGATTAGCCAAAATTTCAGAACCAAGATTGCTTGTCAAGATTATAATCGTATTACGAAAATCTACGGTTCGCCCTTGACCATCTGTTAAACGTCCATCATCAAGAACCTGCAATAATACGTTAAAGACATCCTCATGAGCCTTTTCAACCTCATCAAACAAAATAACCTGATAAGGTCTCCTGCGAATAGCTTCTGTCAAAACACCCCCTTCTTCATAGCCAACATAACCGGGAGGGGCACCAATCAACCGTGCAACTGCATGTTTTTCCATGAATTCACTCATATCAACACGCAATATCGCTTTTTCGTCATCAAAAAGGAATGAAGCAAGCGCTTTTGCCAGTTCGGTTTTACCTACTCCAGTTGGACCCAGGAATAAAAAAGAGCCAATAGGCCGGTTTGGATCCTGCAATCCTGCTCGTGCCCGACGTACAGCATTTGCAACCGCTTTCAAGGCGGGTTCCTGCCCTACGACACGTTTACGAAGCTCGTCTTCCATTCGTAAAAGCTTAGCCCTTTCCCCTTCCAGCATTTTATCCACTGGAATACCTGTCCACCGAGATACAACCGCCGCGATCTCATTTTCAGTCACTGATTTGGAAACCAAATTCGCCTGATCCGGATGTTCATGCTGTTTGGTTTGCAAACCCTCAATTTTCTTTTGAAGTTCTGGAATAACACCATACATCAATTTAGAGGCTTGGGCCAAATTACCTTGGCGTTGTGCAACCTCAACTTCTGAACGGGCCTGATCCAGCTGTTCCTGCAATTTTTGAACATCATTAACCTTATTCTTTTCAGCATGCCAGGCCGCAGTCATTGCATTTGATTTTTCTTCTAAATCAGCAATCTCAACCTCCAATGCTTCCAAACGGTCACGACTGGCTGAATCTTCCTCCCTTTTCAAAGCTTCACGCTCAATTTTTAGTTGAATCAAACGACGATCCAGCTCATCAAGCGCTTCTGGCTTGCTATCAATCTGCATCCGTAACCGACTTGCGGCTTCATCTACCAGATCAATTGCTTTATCCGGCAAAAATCGATCTGTGATATAACGATTGGATAAAGTTGCCGCTGCCACCAGAGCACTATCACTGATCCGCACCCCGTGATGCAATTCATATTTTTCAGAAATACCCCGCAAAATTGAAATCGTATCCGCTACTGATGGCTCCCCGACAAAGACAGGCTGAAACCGCCGTGCCAAAGCCGCATCTTTTTCAATATATTTGCGATATTCATCCAGGGTTGTCGCACCAATACAATGCAAAGTACCACGTGCCAGCTCAGGTTTAATGAGATTTGATGCATCCATTGCTCCATCACTACGTCCCGCACCAACCAATGTATGCATTTCATCAATAAACAATATGACTTTTCCAGCCGCAGCTTCAACTTCTTTTAATATAGCCTTCAAACGTTCCTCAAATTCACCCCGATATTTAGCCCCTGCAACCAAGGCACCCAAATCCAAGGCTAATAACTGTTTATTCTTCAATGCCTCTGGAACGTCACCATTTACGATCCGTGATGCCAAACCTTCAACAATTGCAGTTTTACCAACTCCAGGCTCACCTATAAGCACAGGGTTATTTTTGGTACGTCGAGCCAAGACCTGAATCGTTCGACGAATTTCCTCATCTCTCCCAATCACTGGATCCAATTTTCCTTGCCGGGCAACCTCTGTCATATCCCGTGCATATTTTTTTAACGCATCAAAGGAAGCCTCCGCATTCTGGCTGTCAACCTTACGACCTTTCCGAATAATATCAATCGCTCTTGCCAGATTTTGAGCTGTAACACCCCCTTTTTGAAGGGCCTGACCAGCTGGTGTTTCAGATGCAGCCAAGGCAAGTAACAGGCGATCCTGAGCAACATACTCGTCCCCGGCCTTCGTGGCCTCTTTTTCCGCGCCATCCAAGACACGAACCAATTCTGGCATGGCTTGAGGCTGTCCAGCACCATCGCCCTGAACTTTTGGCATGGAATCCAATGAATGTTCAACCGTTGTTTTGACAATGGCGGGTTCCCCGCCAGCTGCACGTATTAAGGAAGCTGCGGCTCCTTCCTCATCATCCAACAACGCTTTCAGTAAATGCTGAGGCGTTAATTGCTGATGAAAGTCACGAATTGCAATTGTCTGTGCCGCTTGAAGAAACCCTCTTGAACGTTCAGTAAATTTTTCGATATTCATAAATTTATGTCCCTTTTAAAATTAGGCAACATGCCTGCCAAAGTTTTGCCCCTCTTATGAGGCAGCGTTCCTTCGCAAAAAAATCAATTTTCAAAAAATAAGTATCATTTCATTACAAACTCATTATTGCATGAACTCAACTTATCGAGTAAAAAGAAAATTTTTTCTTTTCATTTATTTATTTTATACCAATCCTTCCGATAAATGAATAAGAATCATCATAAATAAAATAAAATTCAAAATTGATGACATAACAGGAATTTTCTGCCATATTATTAAGAACGCAAATCATTCTTAATGATAGAGTTAAGTTCAATTTAAATAATGACTGTTCCAAATTTAAGTATGCTTTCCCCAGGGAAATCAAGTGTTATTGATCATGTCGAAGAATTTTCTTCTCCTGATCCTATTGCAGACCGTTTACGTGATTTAGGCTTCGTACCAGGCGAAATTGTCAAAATCATTGCCTTTGGGCCATTTGGCTCAAATCCTATTGCTGTACAAATCGGATCGACCCGTTTTGCGCTGCGCCGTTCTGAAGCGGCCAGAATCATTTTACATTTGGATTGTTAATTTATGCCTGAATCATCCATATTCCCTATTTCCAAGATAGCTTTAGTGGGCAATCCAAATTGCGGAAAAACCGCTTTATTCAATCAATTGACCGGAAGTAGACAGAAAGTCGCCAATTATGCCGGGGTCACCGTGGAACGTAAGGAGGGACAATTCGTCACACCCTCCAAAAACAGGATTACCCTTATCGATTTACCGGGGGCATACAGTTTAAAAGCAACCAGCCTTGATGAAGCAGTCACCAGGGATATTTGCATGGGGAACTATCGTAACGAACCCCCACCAGATGCCTTGATCTGCGTTATTGATGCAACAAATTTGCGACTACATTTAAGATTCGCCCTTGAAATTTGCCGTCTTAAGCGCCCAATGATGATCGCTCTAAACATGAGTGACATTGCAAAAAAACGTAAAATCGACATAGATATTCCAAAACTAGAATCAATTTTGGGCATTTGCATTATCCCCACAATAGGAACCCAAAAAAACGGAATTAAAAAACTTGTCGACAATATCGACACCTCTTTTAAAATTCCAACAATTGATCTTGATAATCAAACCGATTTACATGTCGAAGTACGCAAAATTCTCCTGAAATGCGTCCATAATTCTTCTGAAAATTCTGTTCTGCTTGATGAAAAAATTGATCGATGGGTTTTACATCCCATTATTGGTCCCTTAATCCTTCTCATTTTATTATTTATCATGTTCCAGGCCGTTTTTTCATGGGCCCAACCCTTTATGGATGGCATACAGGATTTGACAGGCTGGCTTGGAAAAATCATAGCTAACTTATTACCGACAGGTCCCTTGAGAAGTTTAATTATTGATGGTGTTTTTGCGGGGGTGGGAACAACATTCGCCTTTTTACCTCAAATTCTTGTTCTCTTCCTGTGGATTTTATTCTTAGAAGAATCCGGGTATTTGCCCAGAGCAGCCTTCTTACTTGACCGCATTATGGCTTCTGTTGGATTAAATGGTCGTTCTTTCATCCCATTATTATCCAGTTTTGCCTGTGCAATTCCCGGTATCATGGCAACCCGGACAATACCTAGCGCTAGAGATCGTCTAGTTACCATTCTCATTGCACCTCTGATGACTTGTTCCGCACGACTACCAGTTTATGCTTTACTAATCAGTGCCTTTATCCCTCATAAAACTATCGGGATAATATTCAACCTGCAAGGTCTTGTCCTGTTTGGTCTTTATCTACTAGGAATCGCAAGTGCCTTTTTAGTGGCCTTACTTCTCAAAAAACGAAAAAAATCATATGATAACACCCTTTTACTAGAACTTCCCTCTTACCGTTTTCCAAGTGTTCGGAACATTTTGTTTGGATTATGGCAAAGGATTGAAATCTTTGTTAATCGCGTAGGAACAATCATCTTAACGGTCAGCATCCTTTTATGGGCTTTATCAAGTTTTCCAAAACCGCCTGCTGGTGCACAAGGTCCAGCCATTGATTGGAGTTTTGCCGGTATTATAGGTCACTGGATTCAACCCCTTTTTGCACCCATTGGTTTTAACTGGGAAATATGTGTTGCGCTTATTCTTGGATTGGCAGCCAGAGAGGTTGCTGTTACGTCTCTTGCAACTGTTTATTCCATAGCTGGTGTTGATTCTGATGCACCGGGCCAACTGGTTCATTTTCTTTCAACACAATGGAGTATAGCAACAGGACTTTCCTTTCTGGCCTGGTATATTTTTGCTCCACAATGCTTTTCTACGTTGGCGGTTATAAAAAAAGAAACCTCTTCCTGGAAGATGGTCATAATGACAGCCTGTTATCTGTTTTTCATGGCTTATTTTGCCTCCTTTACTACCTGGCATATCGCATCATTTTTTTCTTGAATTATTTTTCTATTAATTAAAAACTGATTTAATTTAATAAATCAGTTTTTAATTATATTTCTACATAATTAATAGAACATTAAATTTTATATTTATCTTTTTTTAATTGATCATAGCGTTTAATAACTTTATCCACATCCATTGTTTTTTCTTGAGGGTTAAAAGTAAGATGAGCCACCATAAAATCAGAATAAATCGCTGTTTTTTTATTTAGATATTGAGGAATAACAGCCGTTAAATAAAACTCGTCATCAGCATAAGGAGGCAAAGACATATATCTCAATTTCTCACCACGCCAAGCAATAAAATTAATAGAATAACGT
>NZ_JAXOQA010000086.1:0-5580 GCF_047307945.1 Commensalibacter sp. A3DC
CAACAGGGATGCCTCCATTAGCAGCTTGAACGGGGATGGAACACTTGCCATCGCCAATAGCCTTCTCAATGCGGGAAGTCTTTACAGTTCTAAGGGTTATTTAACTTTATCGGCATCTTCTCTGTCCAATTCAGGCTCTATATTCGGTAAAACAGCAACGCAATTATTAATAGGCAATCTCTTAACTAATGAAGGTTCTATTTCCGATACAGATAATACTTTAAAAGGCGGAATGATCCAGTCAGAAGGTGACATTAACATTGCAGCAAATTCTCTGAATAATACAGGGTTAATAAATGGATCAAAAGCGGTTACCCTGACATTGGGTGGAGATGTTATCAACCATTCTATGGGTCAGTATTCAGGCGTAATTCAGTCTGGAAAGATCATGCAGCTGACGGCTAAAACACTGCAAAATGACAATGGACAAATTTTAAGTGATGATAATTTACATTTAAATGTCTCTGACAAAATAAGTAATGGAGGATTTCTGCAAGCCAGTAAGGGATTAACGTTATCAACATCTTTTTTAGACAATTCAGGAAATATTCTGGCGCTAGCTGGTGATTTGGCTATTATACCCTCACAACTTATCCCTACTTTGTCATCAATTACAAATACAGGCAAAATTCAGGCAAATGGAAATATTATAATCAATGCTGCTGCCTATCAAGGTGATGATATGGCTTTATTGACAGCACAAAAGCAAATTCACGCTACCTATACTGGTAATGTTGGTAATAATGGCCAGATTGCAGCAGGTTCTGGACTGGATTTAACTTCTAATTCCTTAACGAACGGAATTTCAGGATTGATTTATACCGGTAATAATGATCTGACCCTGACTGTGATGGGGCAACAGGGATTATTTAATCTGGGAAATATTCAAACAAATGCTGTGGACAGTCATCTTTTACTAAATAGCCTAACCATGATTAATGAGGGTATCGTTTTTGCAAAAGGGAAAGCCACTTTAAAGGCTAATCAGCAGTTCATCAATCGGATTAACCAAGATCATGTTGGTCAAATTCTTGTTCAGGGAGGTGACCTGACAGTTTTCTCTTCAAAGTTTAACAATGCAGGAATCTTGATTGGTCATCAGAATTTACAGCTTGTTGCCTCCGTTCTGGAAAATAACGGGTATGTATCTGCTGTTCACTCATTAAATATCCAAACATCAGAGCGAACAGGTAATCAAACAACCCATTCTGGAATTTCCTTTAATAATGAAAAGCTTGCTTCTGGTTCATTAATTGGTGACACTGTTCAGATATCTTCACAGGTTATAGATAATGAAGGAGGATGGATCCAGGGAAAAGATACTGTCAATCTTACTGCCGACAGGATTGATAATAATCTTGATGGTGTCATTTTATCAACAAATGCGAATACAATATTGCAAGGAAGAGGATCGACTGTTCAGGAAAGTGTTCCAGTTAATATAATTAACAACAATCAGGGGAATATACAGGCTTTCAGTGATCTTTCAATTGCAGCTAAACAATTGAATAACAATAATGGTGTATTGACCAGTCAAAAAGGAAATATCCGTATCAATCAAGGATCTTCCGCTCTTGCGCTGGAACAGTTTTTAAATGAAAAAGGAACGGTTCAGTCTTTTGGTGATATTGATCTTGCTGCCAATCATCTTGAAAATTCTGAAGAAAGCAAGATTCTTTCTAATGGATTATTATCACTTACGATTGGTTCTGATTTTGTAAATCAAGGGAATTTATGGGGTGGAAAAGGTATAAATCTGTCTGCATCTAACCTGGTTAACAGTCAAAGCGGAATGATCAGTGCAGATCAAGGTTCTATTATTTTAAATATTCAGAAAGGATATTTGAAAAATCAAGGAATCATTCAAAATATTGATACGTCAGGGAATATCTCTGTATTCGCCAATACGTTCGTGAATGATAATGGCAGAATATATTCCAATTCGGATATAAATTTACAAGCTGATTCTTTGTTATCAAATCAAAATAATGGAGAGATTACTGCCTATAAACAAGGAAATATAACGCTTTCTGCTTCCGCTTTGGATAATCAGGGGCTTATTCTTGCAGGAGGTCAACTTGTTGCTAATAGCTCGGCAGATATCAATAATCTTGAAAACGGTTATTTATATGGCTCTAAAGGTTTAGTTCTTAACTCCAATACGGCTATTCACAATCAAGCCCATGGTCAAATCGGATCAGACACAGGAACATTATCGCTTGTTGCGCCTCGTGTAACATTGGACAGATATGGGCAGGTTCTCACCTCAAATGGCACGGCAGATCTGATTGCTTTGCAAGCTCTAAATAATAAAGGATGGTTGCAAGCAAAACAAAATATCCAGATTTTTACACCATCTTTGGATAATTCTGAGGGAGTAATTATCAGTACAAATGGTGGCACGACGATCGCGCAAAATCAAAATGGAAACGGATTAAATGAAT
Source organism: Commensalibacter sp. A3DC (assembly GCF_047307945.1). NCBI lineage: Bacteria > Pseudomonadati > Pseudomonadota > Alphaproteobacteria > Acetobacterales > Acetobacteraceae > Commensalibacter > Commensalibacter sp. A3DC. Next base: position 2,445 of record NZ_JAXOQA010000086.1, read on the forward strand.
TAAACAATTACAAAGGAACTTTGCAAGCTGCAACAGGAATGAGCCTTTATGCCAATAATATAAACAATCAGGGTGGAATGATAATAACGCAGCAAGCTACTGATGAAAATGTCAGGGGGAATATGGTTCTTGCTGCTAACCGGCAAAATCAGGCACTATCCTTTTTAAACCTGAATGAGAACGGTATTATACAATCTTCAGGTAATATAGATATGCACGTCCTAAGCAATGGACTTTCATCCACCGGCCAGATTCTTTCTGCTGCCGCACTGAATGCAACAATTGAAGGGGATCTAAAAAATAACAGTATTATCTTCGGGGCGTTAAGGGGAGCAAATGAAGGTGGTCTGGTTAATCTCAATATTCATGGAGATTATGAAGCCGGACAGGATGGTGGGATAACCTCTAATGGCGATATTCATGTCACGGCAAGAAACATCATAAATAATGGTGTCATATTGGCCATGAATGGATTGGTCTTGGATGGGACCTCGCTTCAAAACAATCAATCTGGATTATTAAGTAGCGGAAACAACCTGACAATCAACATTAAAGGCAATAATGGGCAAAACACGCTGAATAATTATGGGGTTATCCAGTCGGATTTGGGATCTATCGCCATGGATGTTGATGGGGATATAATCAACAAGGGAGGGTTAATTCGTACACAGAGCGCCAATGGGGATATTGCAATCAAGGCCGCCTCTTTTACCAACAGCTATACTGGGAAACTTGTTACGGAAACAATTGACAGCACTACTATCTATGATAAGGCGATTAACGATGAAGGACAGGAAGGATACGGAAAATCCAACAAACAGATAGCCCTTGAGGAAGACTTAAATACAAGTGGCTGGGGTGGGGATAGCAATTTATACAAATATTTTTGGAAGGGTAATGTAAAAATGATCAAGGTTTACGCTCCCAAAGATATGTACAAAGCGGATGGAACCCCAGCAAGTGGTTATTTTTACATGTTTCTATCCCAAGGTAGGGGTAATCCAAAAGCCAGGATTGAGGTGACGGAAACTGGAACAAGAACAACCTTGAAAGGCAGTTCAGCCATTGTTACGGCCGGTCATGACTTGATCATTGAAACTTCCGGAAAGATTGTCAATGATGTAAGCCATTTGGAAGCGGGTCATGATATGACCCTGAATGCGTCATCCCTGGACAATATCGGGTATAAAGATGATATAACTTTTAAACTGGTATGTCACAATGGTAAACTTTGCCGATCCCTATATCCAAAAGATCCAGCCAATGCAGCCAATCCTCCTTATTCACATCCACCTCCATTAGATGGTAACAATAAAAATATTGCATATGTATGGGGGGATAGTTCATATAATCCCGGATTGAGCGGCACGATTATGGCAGGTGGAACCCTGATAGGGATAGTGGCCAATCAGGTTAATAACCGGACAATCAAGATACATGCATCTCCTGATGACTATGTCACGGTCAATCCAAGCCTTCCCTCGGGAAAACAATTGACATCTGTCCAGAGTGAAACAGGCAGAAACGGATTGAATGGGCCTGGAGAAGGTAATCTGGTCAATAATTCATCAAGTGGAAAAGGGATAAACGGTCAAAACACCACGCTTCCAGGATATGGTGGGGTAGGCAATCCCGAGGGAATTGATCCGGGTTTGCATGTCCATCTTCCAGGTTTTAATTATCAGGGAGTGTCTGAAAGTGTTGACGATATACTCTCATCCATTGCCGGTGGACACGCTTTGTTCAGGCCTAATCCGGATATTAAGGGCAATGACACCGCCAGTATTGGTGAAATAACCGGAGGAAACATTCACAGTATCAATAACGGCAATATCAATAATAATAAAACGAGTGGTAATATTAATATTAATGGTAACAGTAACGGCAATATTAATAGTAATAAAACAATTGGTAATATCAATGTTAATGGAAACAGTAATATTGACAATATCAGCAATAATGAAAGTCTTGCCAAACCCGGTACAGCTCCAGCCAAGGTAGGGCGGGCGGTTAATATCAACGATGCGGGCAAAATCAGTGAAGCCGCCACCCAGCAGGGTAAGATCAATACAAGTGGCGTGCCGGAGGGATCAAGCTATCTTATTGAAACCCGTCCACAATATACATCCTTGCAGAAATTCTATGGGTCGCAATATCTGCTGGATCACCTGAATATTGCCGGCTCATATATGTTCCTGGGGGATGCAGGGTTTGACAGCAACTATATACAGCAGCAATATCTTCAGGCAACAGGGCACAGCTTTGTCGGTGGAACCTATAACAATGCCGCTGATATGATGAAGGAACTCCTCGACAATGCGACCGATGAGGCCGACCAGCACGGGTTCAAATTCGGCACCGCCTTGACAAAGGAGCAGCAGGCCTCACTTGCGAAGGATATTGTCTGGTATGTTCCCGCGCTGGTTGATGGCAGACAGGTGCTGGTTCCCCAGCTGTATCTTTCACCAAAAACCGCGGTGATATCCGGCGCTGCCATCGTGGGTAAGGATGTAGGTATCAAGGCCGGCTCCATTCTCAATTCCGGTCTGATGGAGGGGACACACTCGATCGCGCTCACCAGCACACATGGCAACATCATCAATGATGGCGGAACCATAAGGGGCGGGGACATGTCCCTTAATGCCCAGAACGGCTCGATCATCAACCGCGACACGATCAACAACTATCTTGTTGAGGGGGGAACATCCTCCTATCTTGGTTCACAGGGAAAGATCCTTGCCTCTGGAACCATGGGGATCAAGGCGAGTGACAGCATCATCAGCCGTGGTGGAAGCATCCAGTCCGGATCCGATATGGCGATGCAGGCCGGTTCGATCGATATCGGTGCGGCACAGCTGAATGCCGCCGCCTCCAGCGCCAGTTACGGAAAGCATGAAATGCTGGCCTTTAACGGTAACCAGACCAAGAACTATGGAACCATGGTCAGTGCCGGTAGAAACGCCATCCTGCAATCCACAAGGGGTGACCTGAACCTTGCGGGCAGCACCCTGAATGTCGGGGGTGATGCAGCCCTGTCATCCGCGGGCAATATCGGCCTGAACGCCGTCACGGACAAGGGCCTCACCGATGTTAGGGGACATAAATCAGGTGCCTTCAATTCAAGTTCGTTCGAGGA
>NZ_JAXOQA010000087.1:0-5577 GCF_047307945.1 Commensalibacter sp. A3DC
AATTAGATTTAAATTTTTAAAAACAACAAAACCGATAGTTGAACAGCGTATTAAACTTTCAATCGAGATATTTAATAATGAAAGATAAATTCGGTTATGGTGAAAAAAACCAAATTAAGGAATATTAATATTCCTAGACAAAATCCAGAATTTTTTGGAAACAAACAGGATATATACATACCATATCAAGCTCCAGAGGGAGTGGTTGGCGATTCTTATAATTCTGTAACTGTTAGCGACAGCTTGTTTTTTAATCAATTTCATAATTTCAATGTTGGAAATTGTCCGACGACGACATTATTTGAAGAGGGAATTGGATTTCCCGGATATCCATATCTGGCACAATTATCCTTACGTGGTGAATATAGAATAATTATTGAAACGAGAGCAGAAGAGGCTACAAGAGAATGGATAGGGTTTAAACATATCAAAAAGGAAGGGTATGATTCATCCATTATAAATAAAATAAAAGCGGAATTTAAGCGTTTAAATATTCAAGATTTAATTAAAAAATCATTATGTACGGAAGGTTATTTTGGGCTGGTACATCTTTATATTGATTTAGAAACGGCTAATCATGATGATGAGGAAAAACAGGTTCCTTTATACTTAACTTCAAAAAAAATTAGAAAAGGTGAGCTGCGTGGGTTCAAGCTTATTGACCCGACTTGGGTAACCCCTGTTTCATATGATACAACAGATCCTTTTACAGAAGATTTTTATAAGCCTTCGATGTGGTGGGTATTGGGAAAACAAATTCATGCCAGCAGGTTGATTACAATCATTTCTCAACCAGTTCCTGATATTTTGAAACCAGCTTATAATTTTGGTGGGGTTCCATTTGCTTTTATGGCCAAACCTTATGTTGATAACTGGTTAAGGACGCGACAATCAGTATCGGATTTAATCAAGTCTTTTTCAACTATGGTTTTGAAAACGGATTTATCTCAGTTATTAAGTCCTGGTTGCGAAGAATTGACGCAAAGAGCTGCCTTAATGGCGGCTTACCGTGACAATCGTGGTTTGCAGATTGTAGATAAAGAAACAGAAGAACTTACAAATATTGCTACACCCTTGACTGGATTGGCACAATTACAAGCTCAGGCTCAGGAACATATGGCCGCAATTTCAGGTATTCCTTTGGTAAAATTATTAGGTATTACACCATCAGGTTTGAATGCATCTTCCGATGGAGAAATACGTTGTTTTTATGATAGAATTGCCGCTTTTCAGGAAACGGTTTTACGTCAACCATTGCAGAAAATTCTTGAAATTGTTCAACTGCATTTATTTGGAAAAATAGATCCAGATATCACTTTTGATTTTAATTCCTTGTGGCAATTGGACGAATTGCAGCAATCTCAAGTTAATATGAACATAGCAAAAACGATGTGTGATTATGTTTCCAATAATATTTTAAGCCTTTCTCAAATAAAAGACTTATTAGAAAATGAAGATCAATCCGCTCTGTTTTCTTTTATAAATTTTAAAAAATAGGTTTTATATAAAAAATATTAGGTGCAGTAAAATGTTCATGAATATCAAAAGTTGTATAAATCTACATTTTTTATTTTATAAGTTTTTAACCAAAAAACCCTTTTGATATCAAATATATAGGTAAAATTATGGGTAATTTATGGAACCGAACCTTGACTTTTGATGCAAAAACAATGCGTTTTGAGGACTGGAACGGACATTTACGTGTAAAAAAAACAAATTTAACCAAGGCTAATATATGTGAGTATTATGGATTCGAGATAAAAAATCATATGAAATATGGTTTGGAACCAGAACGTAAATATCGTTTTCTTCGATCACCAGATGCTTTAAAAAAAGCGGTCTTTTCTTTTAAAGAACGTCCCATTCTTTACGTGCATAAAGCCGCAGATGCGGATCAGCTTGATAATTCAAAAGTCATTGGAACGACGGGTTCAGACCCGTCTTTTTCTTATCCTTATATTCAGGCTTCAATTACGATTTGGGACGGGGATTATATACAGGCAATTAAAAACAATACACAGGCTGAATTATCTGCTTCCTACGCTTTTACACCTGTAATGGAGACCGGAATGTTTGAAAATGAGCCTTATGACGGAATGATGACGGATATTAATGTGGATCATATTGCTTTGGTTGAACAAGGTCGTGCAGGACATGATGTTAGAGTTGCAGATGAAAGGTTGAACATACAAATGTCAAAACTTAATAATTTAGGGCAGAAATTAGCTTTAGTCCTTGCTGATTTTTTAAATCAGTCAAAATCTGATAGAGCCAATTATACACAAATTACAGATGCGGTTGCTTCTGTTAGTGGTGCACGTCGCAAATATATTGGAAAGTTATTGAGAGCGGTCCTTTCTGATTGTTCTATGGCAAAAGATTGTAAAGATGGGCAACAGGCAGAAAAAATTGTTGGTCTTGTTCATAAGATATTATCTGAAAATGATCAGAATGCACCGGTAAATGATGATGATTCAATTGATACTATATCGACCTCAGATGATGATATGAATGCATCAGGTGGTTTTGATGTTGAGGATAGCTTAATTAAAAAAACAGGACTTAAACCCCAAGCTTATGATGCAGTTTCCCTAGAACAATCAATAGAACGTCGGATCATGACAAAAGCTAAACAGGCCCAAGAAGCCAGAATTCTGGTAAAACCCCTAGTTGGTGAATGGGCTGGTGCAGAAGATAGCGGGGAGGTAATTCTACGAACGGTGTTGAGTGAAGTTACAGGAAAAAATCCTCCAGAAAACATGGGATACGACCAGTTAAAATATACTGTTGATATGATGCTTGCACATAAACAACAAATCAGGGCCAATGATGCTGGATATATTCGTTCCAAAGAACAGCATCGTTTTGGTGTTACACGATTACGGAGTATTTAATTATGTCTTTTCAAAATAAAGTTAACTTGAACCCTGCCCAAGGTTGGCATGGTGATTTTGCGTCTGTAAATCCACGGGTCAGTTTATTGGGTAAAGATGGGGCCTTTCAGGTTGGAGCAACAGCAATTGAGGCTGGTTCCTTTGTATGGACTGATGAACGGGAAGGATTGATTAGCAATAAAGGAAATGCAAGTCCAATTGGTTTTGTCGGACGCGAATGGGCAGGAATCAATCTTCCAGATGCACGAGAAGGAAATATGGAAATTTCTCCGGGAACAATGGTGACTGTTTTCAGTAAGGGGGAATTTATTATTGAATTATCTGAAATGATGTCCCAGGTTCAACAAGGTGAAATGGTCTATGCGTCAAAGGAAACAGGTAAAATTGTTGTATCAGATGACAAAAATGCTGTCGCAACAAATTATAAATATGCTGAAAATGCAAAGGGCGGGGATATTGTCAAAATCTCTGCATGGATTTAAGAGGAACAATTATGACCATTCAAACGAAATCATGGGTACGTGATCGAGCAATTTTGGAAAACCAATTTGGAATTCACTTACCAAATGTTGTTGATTATACAGACAATATAAGAGTAGGGGATAGTTCGACTTCACCTGTAACAAGGGCAAATAATTCCATTCCGGGTCAATTTACGACTTATATAGATCCAAATATTATTGATGTCTTAACGGCCCCATGTAAGGCAGCTTCTATATACGGGGAAGCGAAAAAGGGGGATTGGCTACATGATACAATGATGTTTACAGTCGTTGAACCAGCTGGTGATATTGCTGCTTATGGAGATTTTAATCAAGCAGGATATAGTGTCCTTAATACCTCATTTCCCCAGCGTCAACAATTTCTGGTCCAAACTTTTGCAGAATGGGGAGATCGTGAAGAAGGTCGGGCTGCTTTATCTAATATTGATATTGCATCACGTAAAAGAATGGCGGCCGCTTTATTATTAAATCATTGGCAGAATCAGTCTTATTTTTTTGGAGTTTCCAACCTGCAAAATTATGGTGCCTTGAATGATCCCGCTTTACTACCTCCGATTGCGCCCACAATAAAAGGTTCTGGCGGTACGGTTTGGGAGAAGGCTTCAGCTAATGAAATTTATGAAGATATTCAGAAGCTGTACAGACAATTACAGGCGCAAACAAAAGGGATGATTAATCTGGACAATGCCGTTAATATGGATAGTCCATTAAAATTGGTCGTATCTAATGAGATTCAACCCTATCTGTTAAAAACAAATGAACATGGGGTAGGGGTTATGGATTTGTTGAAGAAAAATTTTCCTAATCTTACACAAGTCAGTGCACCTCAATTATCGTTAGAAGGTGGTGAATTGATTCAGCTTTTTGTAGAGAATTATCAAGGTATTGACACTATAACCTGTGCTTTTTCTGAAAAATTAAGAAGTCATGGTATTGTTCGTAAAACTTCTTCTATGGAAGAAAAATTGACACAGGGTTCATGGGGGGCAATCATAACACGTCCTATCCTGATTGCGCAAATGATTGGGGTTTAAAATGGCGGAAACAGTCATAGTAGCCTGTAAATTACCTCATGGGATTATTTTAGAAGTAGGAAAAGAAAAAGTTGAGTTAAAAGGCAGCATGCACTTGGGGCGTCCACAGACTCCTTTTTATATGGCATCCCAAATTGTAGGGTTAACAAAAGTTTCAAGAGATTTCTGGGAGGCATGGGTCAAACAACATGAAAATTTTGCGCCCTACCAAAAAGGTTTCATATTTGCTGCAGATAAAAAGAAAAAAGTTTTAGATGAAGCCAAAGAAAAAGAAACATTGATGCATGGTCTTGAACCGATTGATTCTGCTAAAATGCCAAAGTCGCTGGAACAGGTGAAAGCAGGACAGGCAATATGAATTTACAATCTGATCTGAAACATCAGGAATGTGTGTTTGATTGGTCAGATTGGGCGGCAAGTTTTCCGGAATTGGAGAGTTTTTTTCGCCCTGAAACCATTTATAAAATCGCTGAACGAGCTGCCATTTATTTCAATCCAGGAAAATATAGCGTGGTTTGTTGTTTAAAGGAAAAGCGTATTTTAATGAATTTGCTGGTTTCTCATCTGGTCTGTTTGCAAAAAAAAACTGAAAATGGGGATCAGCTTATAGGATCAATTTCATCGGTGACAGAAGGAAGTGTTTCTCTTCATGTAGATACCAAATCTCATGCAAAAAATAAAATTGATCCTTGGTTGGCACAAACACGTTATGGATATGAATTTTGGGCTTTAACAAAAAAATATCGTAGTACTTTTTATACTAAACCCATTCCTGATCCTCGTCTGCGTATCTTTCCATAAGAGGGAATTATGACAAGGGCTAAAAATAACAATTTTGATAACAAGGAAATAAAATCCAGTTTAAAATATTATTTGCCATCATTAGACTTTAATCATTCAGAATATGAAAAGGAAAACCTTCAATTTTATTCTCTAGATCAAGACAATGCTGAAATTGATGAATCGATAGATTTAAGCAAATTTAAATTCAATGATTGCAATGCTGCTGATGATTATATGGATAAATTCTTGGACGATGCCATAGATATTAATGCTCAATCTATATTCGCTTATGATAATACTAAAGAACATAATCTAGATTATATTATTATTGGCTGTAGAATACCCAACGATTTAGTTATTAAG
>NZ_JAXOQA010000088.1:0-5564 GCF_047307945.1 Commensalibacter sp. A3DC
TATATTCCTCAAATTATCAATAATCTTAATGGTCATCCAACTCCACCTTATCAGCCCGCTGTGGCTGCCTTAAACTGTATACTGTGGGTATGGTATGCTGTACGTGTCAAAAACTGGCCCGTAGCGATCGCGAATGCTCCTGGAATTTTATTTGGAATTATCGCTGCGATTACTGCATTGTTTTATCAATAAAATAATTTTTCGAACTAATTTTCGTAATAGAAAACTTGCAATAATTCTAAGGTAAAGAATAAAAATGTTAGAAAAAGATCAAATTCCCAAATACATTCATATTGTGGGTTGGATAGCCACCATAACAGCATGTTGTATGTATGTTTCATATGTTTTTCAGATTATTGATAATCTTCATGGTCAAATTACACCTCCTTATCAACCGGCTGTGGCTGCTGTAAATGGTGCATTATGGGTTTGGTACGCTGTTAAAATCAAAGACTGGCCCGTGGCAATCTCAAACGCTCCAGGTATTGTTTTTGGTGCGATTGCTTGTATAACTGCAATACAATTCTGATCATCACATGAATTCTTGATTATATTGCTTTGTATATCTATTAAACAGCAAAGCAATATAACGTTTAAATATTAAAATTATTATAAAAAAGTATTGGCAAATATATATGGAAAATTACGAAAGTAAATCTATAATAACAATAAATTGAATTGATAATAATTCTTTAACCTTATGGATAAAGGATTATTTTTATGAATACAGAAAAGCCTTTATTTGGTTTTATGATGGTTCCTTTGATTTGGGGATATATTGCAATTGCGATATTTATGGCCGGGGATGGATTTGAGGCCGCTTTTTTATCGAAATATATAACTGATATAGGATTTTCTGAAGCACAGTCAGGTTTTGTCTTTACTGTCTATGGGTTAATGGTTGCCTTGTCCGCATGGTGTTCTGGGGTTGTTGCGGAAATTATTACTCCACAAAAAGCGATGTTTGCAGGATTTGCCATTTGGGCAGCCATGCATATATTCTTCATGATATTTGGCCTCACCTATCACAATTATTGGATGATGGTGATTTTTTATGGCATTCGAGGACTTGGCTATCCTTTGTTTCTATATTCTTTTGTTGTGCTTGTTATTTACAATGTTGATAAATTGCAAATTTCTAATGCAATGGGATGGTTTTGGGCGGCATATTCTGTTGGGTTTGGTGTTATAGGTGGTTTTTTGCCAGGATTTATAAATCCGGTGATTGGGGAATACAATACTTTATGGATGTCTCTGGGTTGGGTTATTGTCGGTGGACTGATTGCATTAATTACGTTGCATAATGCAAGGACCAACAAGGAAAAAGCCAATCTGACTTTTAAAGAGAAAACAGCTGAATTAGGTCAGGCAATTACCATCTTATTCAGAAACAAGAATATATTTATGGCTGCGCTGGTTCGTATCATTAATACGACACCTTTATTTGGATTTTCTGTTGTAATGCCTTGGTTTTTAGTTGGAAAAACATCCCAGGATCATGGATTGGGATTTTCTAAAACTGAATGGCAAAATATCTGGACACTATTTTTGTTTGTTACGATTTTTACAAATATTTTATGGGGTATTTTGGCAGATTATATTGGTTGGTTACGGCAATTACGCTGGGTTGGTTGTATTGGTGGTGTTTTTGCCTGTTTCAGTTTTTATTACATTCCAATAACATATGGTCATAATATTTGGATGGCAATGATACCGGCAACTTTGTTTGGAATTACGGTTGCTTCTTTTATGCCTATGACTGCTATTTTTACAACTCTGGAACCGCATCATAAAGGGGCGGCTGTTTCAATATATAATTTGTCAGCCGGATTGAGCAATTTTCTTGGTCCGGCTATTGCCACTACAGCGGTACCTTTCTTGGGGGTTGGGGGAGCAATCGGAATTTATATGGGACTATATGTTTTTGCCGCCTTATTAACGTTATTGATTAAAGTGAAACAGCCTTCAAAAGAGGAAAGAGTCAAATTTCAAGAAAATGGAACTGAACCAGAATATGATCAGATTATTTTGGAAAATTAGATTATGATAAAACAAAACTGTCAGTAATATTTATTTTGACAGTTTTTGTAATTAATTTATATAATTCTCGTTATCAATATTTAATGTCTGGCCAGATATATAATTTGAGTCAGAAGATGCCAGAAATAAGGTCGCTCCCATAAAATTTTCTGGCAATTCCATTCGTCCCAGGGGGAGCAGCCTGAAATGACAGATTGATAATTTTTCCATCTTCATTTTGTTCTACCATTTGTTTGGCAACAGTTTGCATAAGAAAAAAATGATTCTTTTACATTAACGGTAAATAATTGATCAAAGACATCCCATGATTCATCCAATAAAGGTCGCATGTCAAAAATTCCTGTGCCATTAAATAAAATATCAACTTTATTAAGGTTTTGGAAAGTGGTTGACAGAATTTGTTGTATATCTTCTTTTTTTACTGACACCGCTACTTGTTCCTGTAATAGTGGCTGTTTTGCCTTTGAGTTTCGTAAAACTACCTTTTTTTGAAATAGATATTTTATTTATAGGCAATATAATAGTGTTTTAGTTTATTTTTATTTGATTTTATAAATAAGGATTTACAAAATCAATTATATTTAATTGATACCAATAGTCTGACCACCATCCACAATCATGGCATGACCAGTAGTAAAGGCAGCTTCTTTGGAACTAAGCCATAATACAGCAGCAGCGATTTCCTCAGGTCTACCAAGACGGCCAATAGGTTCTTGAGCAATTACACGAGCTTTTCCTTCAGGCGTACCACCACTGAATCGCTCAATCATTGGCGTGTCAATAATACCAGGACAAATGGCATTGATCCGAATGTTTGATTTTGCATAATCAAGTGCGGCACATTTGGTAAGACCGATAATACCAAATTTAGTCGCGGCATAAGCAGCTTGCCCTTTAATACCAATAATGCCTGCACTGGAAGAAGTATTAACGATTGATCCCCCATCATTCCTAAGCATAACTGGAATAAGATATTTCATACATAAGAAAACACCATTTAGGTTTATATTAATATAATGGTACCAATCGTCTTCTGTAACTTCACCAATCGGTCCAACAGGTTGTTCAACACCAGCATTATTAAATGCTAGATCAATATGACCAAACGTGGCAACTGCACGATCGACAGTATTTTTTATCTGTTTGCTATTTCTTACATCAGCAGTAATAGCCAAGGCATGTTGCCCAATTTTTTCAATAAGGTTTACGGTTTCCTCCAACCTAAATTCGTCCAGATCCACTAAAATTATATTTGCTCCTTCTCTTGCAAAAGCAAGGGCTGTGGCCTTACCAATACCTCCTGCTGCACCTGTAATAAAGGCAACTTTATCAGTAAAACGTTTATTTTGATTTATAGTCATTTTTTAATTCCTTTTTCCTAGTAGCAATTTAATGAAAATTATTATTTATTCTTTTGTTTAGGGAATCAGTACAGTGGCTTTTGTGAGTTTGCGTGATTCAAGTCGCTGATGGGCTTCAGCAGCGTGTGCCAAAGATAACTGAAAAGGTGATTGAATTTTTACAATATTATTCGAAACAATATCAAAAAACTCTTTACTCATGGAAAGCACGTCGGAACGTTTGGAAAGATATGTTGTTAAGCCAGGCCAAGTTGCATAAAGCGATCCTTTTTCTAATAAAGTTAGAATATCAAAAGGCGGAATAAGTCCTGAAGAAAAGCCAAAACTAACAAAACAACCAAAAGGACGCAGGCAATCCAGTGAACCAGGAAAGGTTTTTTTACCAATACTATCATAAACAACATGACATCCCTGACCATGAGTGATGGTTTTAACTTGTGTCACAAAATCACATTCATTATAGTTTATTACATAGTCACAACCATTTTGTTTGGCAATTCTGATTTTTTCCGAAGAACCAACGGTACCGATAATAATTGCTCCAAGATGTTTGGCCCATTGTGTAAGGATACGTCCAACACCACCTGCCGCCGCATGCACTAAAAGAATATGGTTGGCCTTAACTTGAAAGGTTTGTCGGATTAAAAACCGGGCTGTTAATCCTTTGAGTAAGGATGCGGCTGCGGTTTCATAAGAGATGTTATCAGGCAAGGGTACAAGAAAATGTACAGGAACAATTGTTTGTTCTGCATAAGCACCCAAGGTTTCGATATAAGCTACTCGATCCCCAACAGAAAAATCTTTTACTCCCTCACCAATGGCAATAATATCGCCAGCCCCCTCTTTACCTGGAATAAATGGAAGTGGTGTATTGAAAATCCCTTTTCTTAAATAAATATCGACAAAATTGACTCCAATTGCTCGATTACGGATAAGAACCTCTCCAGCTTTGGGGTGAATAATAGGTATCTCTTCATAATTTAAAACATTTGGATCACCATAATTATGAATTTGTATGGCTTTCATTATCTGTATTCCTAGATTTGTAAATGTATTTTCAATTCGTGTCGTAGATTTTTTAATAAAATCAATAGAATGGATGATTTAAAAATTGCGGATGGATTTAATTATAAAGGGAATAGATTAACGTGATTAGATTTAATAAATTTTATGTGGTTATGAGAAAAAATCACAAATAAAAATATTGAATTTCAAGATCATCTGTATGAATTTCTTGATATTGATTCAAATTTTTCAAGTAAACTGTTAATAGAAATTGATTTAATCTCTATATCGAATAGCTTGGATAAAATTAGAAAAGGCTAACGACATATTTCTACGATTGGGATAATATAGGTGAAATCCTTGGAAAACAGGGCACCAATCATTCAATGTCTCTTGTAATTGACCATTGTGTAAATAAGGTGCAGCAAGTGGTTGGGGAATAAAGGCCAAACCTATTCCATCAAGGGCACTATTCAACATTTGTAAACTGCTATTTAAAATGAGAGGCCCATTAACTTTGACCGTGAATTTTTCATTATGTTTTCTGAATTCCCAGGCATAAATGTTTCCGGAATTATTATGTCGAATATTGATGCATTTATGATGGATCAATTCATATGGGGTTGTTGGAAATGAATTTTGTTGAAAATAATCAGGAGACCCGACTACAGCCATGCGCCAATTGGTTCCTATACGAACAGCAATCATATCTTTGTCTATGGAATTTACAAGACGAATACCGGCATCAAATTTATGTTCTATAATATTTATAAATTCATAATTGATATGTAATTCTAAGATAATATCAGGGTATTGTATAAAAAAATCTTTTAAAAGAGGTCTTAGACACATTTCAATAGAATCATCAGTACAAGTTATTCTTATAGTACCTACTGGTTTACCACGTAATTCATTGAGCTTTTCAAGTTCCAAATTTATTTGATTTAAATGAAATCCAACCGATGTTATTAATTGTTCACCAATTTTGGTTGGAGAAACATTGCGTGTCGTTCTGGCGAGTAATCGTAAACCAAGTTGTTCTTCAAGATCTTTGATTATATGGCTTAAAGCTGATGGAGTTATTCCTAATTCAGCTGCAGCTTTTGTAAAGCTTTTATTTCGTGCTACGGCCAAAAATGATTGCAATGCATTAAGTGT
>NZ_JAXOQA010000089.1:0-5513 GCF_047307945.1 Commensalibacter sp. A3DC
ATAATATTTTGTCCTCTTATGCCCAGAGTGCTGGGTGGAAGCTATTAAATCAATTGGTTAATACAGATTCCAAATTCGGTTTTTTCGATAAAAATGGAAATCCATTTTATGAAACCGGATTAAAAAAAAATGAAATAAAAATCTTAAATAAAACATTAAGTTTTTCTATGGGCAATAATGTAGCCGAGGCAGGGGTTATTTATTTAAAGTATAAAAAAGAATATAAAACTTCAACTGCACCTGTCGAAGGTGGAAAAGTTGTCGCATATAATCTGGTAGAGCAACCCAGAACGGGACAAGTCACTTATGTTTCAACAGGAACTCAAAAACAACGGAAATTATTTGAGGATGCTTTGGAACATGCGGAAAATTCCACAAATGTATATATTTTGCATACAGCGGAACGTTTGATTAACAATGTTAAAATAAATGCTCATTCTGTTGAACGAAATTCATCAAAAGGTTTTCAACTTGTACGATACTTAATTGATTTTCAGGAAATTATATCCACACCAAAGAATATTACCATTAAAAATGCGCTAGCCTATTCTAACGACAGTGTAAGTCAGGGAACAACTCAACCTCATGCTTTAAATGGTAATCAGAAACAAGCGGCTAACAAAAGCCAAAAACCTTATTAGTAAGATTGATAGGTAATAATACGAAATGCAACTTATACAGATTTCACCTATTGAGGCTCAGCAGTTTATTCTTACTCTTGAGGGAATGGATTATCGTTTTCGCTTGTTGGATAGAGGAAATGTTGGTGTGTTCCTTGATGTTTATTATGGTGCAGTACCATTATTAACAGGAATTTTATGTCTGGATCGGGTTCGATTAATTCGTTCTGCTTATCTTGAATTTCCTGGAGATTTAATGTTTGTTGATCAGCAAGGATTTAATCATCCATCTTATAAAGATTTTGGTAATCGTTATTTGCTTTATTATCTCGAAAGTGGAATTGATGATGGGATAGGTATATAATGCTATCATCCTATGAAGAGAAAATTACTGTTATTGGTCATCGTCCTACTTTTACTACCTTTCATAAACGTTATTTAAAATTTGAATTTGTAATGGGAGTGGATGAAAATAAACGACAAAAAACATTTGCAGATGGAAAATTAATCCTTTCGGTCGAACATCTTAAAGCGAAAGTTTCTATTAATTATCAGGGAGGGGAGAGTCTTCCAGAATGTCAATGCACGATTTATAATATGGATGAGCATTGGATCAATCAATTATCAACATTGGGTCAATATAAAAAAGAGTCAAATGGGTTTGGCAATTATTTGATCATATATGCAAGTCTGGAAAACAGTTCCGATAAAAAAATTATATATAATAAAATATTTGAAGGCGGTATAACAGTTGCTTATGCAGATTATGGCAGTGCACCTGATCTTGCTTTCCATGTGAATGCAATGGTTGCAGCAGGATTAAATCTGACTCCAGCTAAATCCATTTCATTCAAAAATAAAACACCTGTCGCAACTGTTGTGCAAACAATTATTGATAAATATAATGCATCTCTACCCTATTCTAATGGGATAGGAAGATTGAGTTTTAAAAATTATGGTGTTAATGCCGTTTTAAACAATCCCAATTATCATGATGATTTAATTGAACAAATTCGATTATGTACAAGAGATACGAAAACCCGTTTTACATTTCAGGATCAGATTTGCAAAATCTTTCCTGAAAATATGACATTAAATGATTATGAACGTAGACTAGAAACTAATGATAGTAATAATGATAAGATAGAAGCTGTAGAAATTTCTTCCAGGAATATTTCTGTCAATAATGGAATGATCGGTTATCCTGCCTATTCAGATAGAGGTATCACTGTTCGAAGTATTTTTAATCATTCAATTCGATTTGGAGAGGAAATAGCTCTTAAATCAGAATATATTAAAAATGTTAATGGAGTATGGCGATATATGGTTTCATTAAAACATGAATTATCCTGTTATACACCTGATGGGCCATGGTTTACAAATATTGAATTGCAAAAAGATTTTTCTAAAAAAGATAAAAAAGGACATATTGGCTAATGATGAATCCCAATAAAGGAAATAGCGTTCTTAATACGTTATGGACTATGATGGATAATGCAATCAGTCGTGTTTTTACTGCTATGCCGGTACAAGTATTATCTGTTGATACCGAAAAACGGCTTCTTGATGTAATTCCGATGCTCGCGATGTTGGATAATGAAGGAAAGGCAGTAGATCATGCGCAAATCAGTAATATTCCTTATGCAAGACAACAGGCTGGAGATTATGGAATCATTATTGATCCTCAAATAGGTGATAAGGGCATTGTTATTTTTGCTGCAAGGGATATTTCAAATGTTGTTTCTAGTCGTAAAAAACATATTCCGGCAAGTTATCGTAAACATTCTATATCAGATGCCATTTATATAGGATCCCTTTTAAATGAAGAACCAAGAACATGGTTAAAAATCACTGATGGTAATCTGGAGATGGCCATTGCGCCTGCGTCAAAACAATCCCCCACTACTTTCGTGAATATAAGGGATCAGGACGTAGAAATATTTTTATCTAATGGTACCGATGTAAAAATAAAAGATGATAAACTTCATATCAAAGCTTCGGATATTAATATAGAAGGTAATGTCAATATAAATGGTCAGGTCAATATTTTGGGAGAAACATCCATTATTGGTGAGACTTCAATTATAGGGAACACTTTAATTACAGGTGCCGCTCAAACGACAGGAGATACTGTTATTGATGGAATTTCTTTTCTTGAACATGTTCATGGAAATGGTAATAAGGGCCAAGATACTACCCAACCTAAAAATTAGATTTAAAATTTTTAATATATTCAAAAGGTTATGTTTTATTATTAATTATCATAAATCATATTCTATTAAAAAATTAATTTGAAATATTAATAACTTTATTAACCACTCTTTTGAGTGGTTTTTTTTGAGGTTGAAAATGGAATTATTATTAACTGAGGATTGGGATTTGCTGGTTGATAGAAATGGAAATATAGCAACTGTAAATGATGGGTTTGCCATTGCTCAACAGGTTGCTAACGAAATAAAATTGGAAGAGGGTGAGGGATGGTATGATGTGAACCAGGGAACACCATATTTTGCTAAAATATTGGGGGTTAATCCAAATTGGGGATTAATTAAGAATATTTTATTGGATCGTGCTGAAAATGTTGATGGTGTTATCCGTGCTGACATGGATTTGTATGTTGATAAACAAAGGGCCTTGCATGGAAACATTTATTTAATCATTGATACAAAGAGCGGGGAACAATTAAATGTCGTTTTCTGACGATGACAATATTAATGCAAGAAATATCTCACCAGTTCAGCTGAGAAATTTACCGATTGTTAAAGATGTCGACACGAACATCCCTTCATTAAAATGGGGGGGACAATCCACATCAGACCATGACAAAGAATGGGGTAATACAGGTATCATATTGCCTGAAGAGCAGGATATTCTTGCAGGCGTTATTGAAGATTTTCAGAATGCCTTTAATAATCAATTAAAGTTCTTCAATAATCAAAATGAATTTTTATTATCAACCCCACAGGGCCAACTTGCAACCTCTATGGCCGCGATAATTTCAGATCGTAACCGTTTATTGGCATATTATGTAAATCAGGTTGATCCATCTTATGCTACAGGTCGAATGCAAGATGGTATTGGTCGGATTTATTTTATTGAACGTATAAAAGCCAAAGCGACTACTGTTACCGGTATCTGTCGAGGTCAAAAAGATGTTTTGATTTCGGCAGGAACTAAAGTGCAGGATGGTGATGGAAATTTATATGAAGCGGATCAAAATTATATAATTGGTGAAGATGGCACAGTAGCTGTAAATTTTGTTTGTTTGCAAAAAGGTCCAATCAATTGTCCAGCGCATAGTTTACAAATGTATCAGCTTATTCCCGGGTGGGATAATGTTGATAATCCTACAGAAGGTATCATTGGTAATAATGTTGAAAGCCAAGCACAGTTTGAACAAAGGCGGCGACAGTCCGTCGCTTTAAATTCTGTAAATAGTGTGGATAGTATTATGGCAGCTTTACTGAATTTAAAAAATGGCAATGGTAGCAGTGTTTGTGAAGATGTTTATGTTATTGATAATGATTCGGGAGGAGGTGTGAATAAAAACGGTGTTTTTTTAAAACCGCATAGTCTTTTTGTTTGTGTCTCTGCACCAGATGATGATTGGAGTAAACAATTAATTGCACAAACTATATGGAAGAAAAAACCACCGGGTTGTGATATGAATGGCGATCAAATAGTCGTCATTCAGGACCAGAGTGGGTTATATTCAACACCTCCGAAATATACTATTTGTTACGCTAATGCAAAAAGAATTCCGATCAGGTTAAAAATTACTTTAGCAAGACCACAGTTCTTACCAAAAAATGCGGTTGATCAAATAAAAACGGCAATTATAAAAGCTTTTACAGGTAATGATGGATCGAAAAAACCTAGAATTGGAAGTGAAATTCTAGCATCCAGTTTTTATGCACCTGTGCAGAGATTGGGGAGTTGGATCAGCATCATAACCTTATTTATTGGACGAGAAATTGCCAGTTTTTCGTTGGTTCAAATGAATATTGATGAAATGCCTACATTGAATAAAGATGATGTAGAGGTAGTGTTTAATGGATGAATCGGTATTTTTTGATGAAAATAAACCCCCTTTATGTCTTGATTATCATGAAACAGTTATTGCGCAATATGCTAATTCACCCCGTTTACTTGCGTTAATAAGATCATTTAGTGAGGCGATGAAAATCTGTGTTTTTTTTAGTGATTTTTATGAAAATATTTGGGATTTGAATACTGCCACAGGTAAAGGACTAGATATTTGGGGGCAGGTGGTTGGTGTTAATCGTACTGTAAAAACCCTTACGGGTTTCTTTTGGGGATTTAATGAGGAAACTTTATTATTAGCACGTCCGTATCACGATTTAACAGGTTTTAATGACTCCTTATCTTCAATAGAAGATCGTCGTACGGCTTGGGGTATGTTTCGTGATTACCAAGAGTTAGAGGGTGAAATCACATTTACAGATAAAAACTTTAAAAAGTTAATTTTCGCAAAGGCTCATGCGAACGTGAGTAATTACAATACATCAGATCTCAATTTTATTTTGATGTATATTTTTGGATACAATGAAAATGGGGAAAAAAATAATCATGAAATATATGTTCGAGATAATTTTGATATGTCGATAACTCTTATTTTAAATTGGCTGCCTAGTACTGATGAAGTGGCTATTATCATGAATGCAGGTTTATTGTTCAAACCAGCTGGGATCTCGTTGAAGGTTGATATTCAGTCTAAATAATTAACAAATAAATATTAAAGGACAAAAAATGTCTATTCAAAGACCTGGAAAGCTTTTCTCCTCTAAATGGGCAGAATATGGTGATCGCTTTAATATCGAAGATACTGGGGCTGATTATCAAAATGGACGTGCGGATATTGAAAAAGGTTTT
>NZ_JAXOQA010000090.1:0-5485 GCF_047307945.1 Commensalibacter sp. A3DC
TCAATATCCTATTTTTCTTGCACCAATGGCGGGTGTATCAACACCAAAACTGGCAGCTGAGGTTTCAAATTTTGGTGGATTGGGATCGTTGGGACTGGGATCCTGCAATCATGAAGAGGCGAAAAAGCAAATTGAACAGCTGAAACAGCTGACCTCCTTACCTTTTCAGGTCAATTTTTTCTGTCATCAACCAGAGAAATCAGACGCTACACTTGAAAATCAGTGGGTTCAATATTGCTGTTCAAAATTTGGCAGGATAGATCTGATGAATAATTTTAGTCAGGCTTTTTCCTGTCTTTATTCCAGTTTTTTAGAGAATGACAATTTTCTGGATTTAGTAATTCAAGAAAAAGTTCCCGCTGTTAGTTTTCATTTTGGAATCCCAAGCAAAAGTCAAATTCACAGATTGAAACAAGCCAATATTGTTACGATGGCTTCTGCGACAAATTTGATAGAGGCTTCATACATAGCAAGGTCTGGTATAGATATAATAATAGCGCAGGGTATAGAAGCGGGTGGTCATCGGGGTGTTTTTAATCCAAATATTGATTCGGCGATACCAACACTAGAACTGGTTTTTCTGATTAAAAATAATTTATCAATACCAGTTGTGGCTGCCGGTGGTATTATGGATGCACGAGATATTCATGATTGTCTTAGAGTGGGGGCAAATGGTGTTCAGTTAGGAACGGCATTCGTCCAATGCAGTTCGTCAAAAGCGAGTGAAACCTATAGACAATCATTATTTAATTCTAAAGTTACGCAAATTACTGCGACCATTTCTGGTCGACCTGCCAGAGGGTTGGTCAATGATTGGCATTTAAAAATTGATTCACCAGATCGGCCTTTAACACCACCTTATCCTTATACTTATTATTTTGCCAAGAAAATTTACGAATATACTAGACAGCCTCAGTATGCCGCATTTTGGGCAGGATCAAAGGTTTCAAAAATTAAAAAAATGGAAGCGCCAGATCTAATGAAGTCTTTTATTGAAGATGTTGATTTTTGATCTTAATCATTATTTAGAGTATGAAGATAGAGTTAAATTAAATAGCAATATTTTTTACTATAATTTTTAGAAAATAAAATGCATATTTGCTGAATTGTAAAAATTGAACGTATTTTAAGATACATTCAATTTAACCTGTTTTGAAATATCGTTTTTATATTATTCTACTGTTTTAAAGCTTTATTACCGATATCCGTGCGCCAGATACCATCTTTCCAGTTAATTTTGTTAACGGCATTATATGCGGTTGTTTGTGCTTGTTTGAGTGTTTTATCAAAAGCGGCAACGCATAAGACACGACCTCCTGCTGCACAAAGTTCTTGTTGAGCGTTATAATTGGTTCCAGCATGAAAGACTTTTACATGGGGTAGGGATTCAGCTTGGTCAATATTTTGGATAATTCCCCCTACAACTGGTGTTCCCGGATATCCTTTTGCCGCCATAACAATACAAATCCCTGCTTGATCAGAGAATTTGATTTCTGATTTTTTTAATTTTCCCTGACTGAGATTATAGAGAATATCTAACAAATCTGTTTCCAGTCGAGGAAGCAGAACTTCCGCTTCCGGGTCTCCAAAACGAACATTATATTCAATTAGATAAGGCCCATCATTTGTAATCATCAGTCCGGCAAAAATAATGCCACGGAAAGGAATTCCACGTTTTACCATTTCGCGCAGCATGGGTCTGACTGTTATATCCAACGCTTTCTCTTGGGCTGCGTGATCAAAAAAGGGTGGTGGGGATATCGCCCCCATTCCGCCAGTATTGGGTCCCGTATCATTATCGCCAATGCGTTTGTGATCCTGAGCCGCCCCGATTAAAACCGCATGTTCTCCATCGCAAAAGGCAAATAGGGAAATTTCCTCTCCTGTCAGAAATTCCTCGATAACGATTTTATTGCCTGCTTCGCCAAAACGGTTATCTTGCAGGATTGTTTCGATCGCTTCTTCAGCTTCCTTAAAGGTATAGGCGATAATAACGCCTTTTCCTGCCGCCAAACCATCTGCCTTGATAACAATCGGAAAAGAATGGGTTTTCAAATAAGCAATCGCTTGTTCACTATCTGTAAACTCTTTCCATGCTGCAGTTGGGATTTGGGCGGCATCGCTGATCATTTTTGTGAAACTCTTGCTTCCCTCCAGCTGTGCAGCCGCTCGGCTGGGACCTGCACAGAGGATCCCGGCGTGCTGGCAAGCATCGGTTAATCCTTTAACCAAAGGTAATTCTGGTCCGGGAATAACAAGATCAATATGATTGTCTTGTGCAAATTTTACTAAATCGGTAATATTATCTACCTTAATGTTTATATTTTTACCATATTGTGCAGTACCTGGGTTTCCTGGTGCGATAAAAAGCTCGGTAAGATTGGGTGAGCAAGCAAGAGCCATGGCAAGGGCGTGTTCTCTTCCCCCAGAACCGACGAGTAAAACGCGCATAGAGATTTCCTTTACTGATGTTTCTTTTTTGGGATAAGGCTGTATCATATTTATGTCGATAGATGAGCAACTTTCTGATCGAATGACGGATAATATACCAGAATTTAGTGTAGGGGATATTTCTACAGCGATTAAGCGCGTTTTGGAAGGAAATTTTTCTCGGATTAAAGTGAGGGGGGAAATTACCGAGTTAAAACAGTATCCGTCTGGACATATTTATTTTTCCCTAAAAGATGAAAATGGAAAACTGACAGCAATTATCTGGCGGTTCAAGGCGGCAAAACTTACTATAAAACTCGAAAACGGTATTGAGGTTATTGCAACAGGCAAGATTTCTTCTTATGGGGAACGTTCATCATATCAGCTCATTGTCGATCAGATTGATTATGCCGGCGAAGGTGCTTTATTGGCCCGTATCGAAAAATTAAGAAAGAAATTGGAAGCTGAAGGTTTATTTGACCAGGAAAAAAAGCGTCCTTTTCCTCTATTGCCAAAAGTAATAGGTGTGATTACATCCTCTAAAGGCGCGGTTTTGCACGATATTCGCACAACAATTCAACGACGTTTTCCCAGGGATATCCTGGTCTGGCCAGTGGCGGTTCAGGGAGAGGGGGCAAGTGAACAGATTGTCAGGGCTATTATTGGATTTAACACTCTTTCTGTTAATGGTAAAATTCCACGTCCTGATATCTTGATTGTTGCACGAGGGGGTGGATCACTGGAAGACTTGATGGCCTTTAATGATGAGGCTGTTGTAAGAGCCGCAGCAGAGTCGAAAATTCCCCTGATCTCAGCAGTTGGACATGAAACAGATACAACCTTGATTGATTTCGCATCTGACCGTCGGGCCCCGACTCCAACTGCAGCTGCGGAAATGGCTGTTCCTTCGCAGGTTGATCTTGCTGCTGGAATAATGCAGCTGGTTACGCGTTTGAATAAAGCATTAATACAGATTATTCAATCTTATCAACTGCGTTTGAACAAGGCCATTACCATACTGCCGGACGTTCCCACTCTATTGGCTCAAAATCGCATGCGCCTGGATGACCGTTCCTATCGTCTGGATTTGGCGCTTCCAGCATTGGTTCTGAAAAGGAGACATCAGCTTTCTTCCATTCAGGCTGTTGATCAATATCTTTTGGGACTGATTGATCGTTTCAAGAGACAACTGGCCTTTAATGAAAAACAATATGCAATTTCTTGGCTGCATTATATGCGTCAGTTGGAAAATAATTTACCCCTGTTCTCCATATCGAATGTACGTAATTTATTGAGAGAAAGGCAGCTGAAATTGGAAAGTGTCACGGCAAGATTGGAAGCCCTTTCCCCCAAGGCTGTATTGGCACGGGGATATGTCTTGGTACAGAATAAGAAAGGTCAGGCTGTAACTGAAGCAAGAGGATTGAGAGCTGGATCTGATTTGATCTTAACTTTTTATGATGGGCAGAAAGACGTGCGTGTTTTGAAGCGGCAGGAAAACCGTCAGGAAAGTTTTGATCTGTAAATTGATTAAACGGTTTATAATCAATCCTGTTTAATTATTCAATTTAATTAAATCGTAACCTGAATTATATAAATTGAGATGAATGTTGATTTATTGAAAAATTGAATTTTGAAATATTGTAAATCATTTTTTTGATCAGAATATTATATTGGTTGTTATGGTTACGGATCGTTATTGGGAAAACTTGTCACTTCAAGAAATGAACAAGGAGCAATGGGAGGCTTTATGTGACCGTTGCGGTCGGTGTTGCCTGCATAAATTGCGGGATGATGATACGAATGAAATTTATTATACAAATGTTGCCTGTTGGTTGCTGGATATAAAAACAGGGCAATGTTCGGATTACTGTCATCGTAAAATCAGGATTCCGGACTGTATCCAATTGACCCGAAAGAATTTATCAAGGATTGACTGGCTGCCCTCCACCTGTGCATATCGTTTAATAGCGGAAGGCAAGACACTTTATCCTTGGCATTATTTGATTGCCGGTAATTTTGAAGCCATGCATAAAGCCGGTATTTCCGTGCGGGGAAAGGTTGTGAGTGAACATGATGCAGGGGAATTGGAGGATTATATAGTGGAATGGATCGATTGAAAAACACAATGAGCGGTTTTCTTCCTTCATTGTAGGCTGTATATTTACTTGTATTGGAGAATTTTACATGGATTTGAAATCTTTTATCAAATAATTAATTTTTTTTAAATTTATTCTTTGACCTTTTCGTTCTTCATGCTATTAATCCTTTTACAAAATATGGGCGAGCTTGGCGGAATGGTAGACGCTCAAGACTTAAAATCTTGTGTCCGTTTTGGACGTGTGGGTTCAAGTCCCACAGTTCGCACCACCTGAATAATTTATTGATTTTTCCCTTTTTTTAAAATTTGAGAAATTTAATTAAAATAATACAATAATTTTTTGTTACGTTTTATATATAATTTGAAATTAATGTTAACTGAAAACGGGGAAAAGGATGGAACAATTAAATCAATTAATTGAATCTTTTCTAAGTCATTATAAACAAAAACGTGTTTTTTTAATGAGCTTGCCCGATTAGTAGCTAAACAATGTGAAAAAGCATTAAAGAGTGATGGTATCAAAGCCATTGTTACATATCGTGCAAAAACATCTGAGCGATTAAAAGAAAAAATTATTCAACGCTGCAAAGAGAAACGTTACCAAAATGAAGAAGCTATTAGTAAAGATATTATTGATTTGTCTGGTGTTCGAATAGCACTATATTATCCTGCAGATCGTATGAGAGTGAGTCAGTTAATTGAGAAGAATTTTAAGATTATTAAAGATAAAAAATTTCCTAATGAAGTAAAACTGGTCAACAATAGATTTGATGGTTATCATGCAGATCATTATCGTGTTGAAATCAGATCTGACACTTTAGAAGAGAATAAGGAATATTCTGATCATATTGTTGAGATTCAAGTTGCTTCAGTATTAATGCATGCGTGGTCAGAGGTTAATCATGATCTAGGCTATAAGCAATTTAATGGTGAATTGTCTCAACAAGAAAAATC
>NZ_JAXOQA010000091.1:0-5438 GCF_047307945.1 Commensalibacter sp. A3DC
TGAAATAAATCTTTTGCTTAAATATTAAGAATCCTTTTATTTCAAATAAATATATTTAAAAATACTGAATCGATAAGTCTATGAAAAGTAATTATCAAGATGGTGTTATCAGTACTCTAACATCAGAAATACTTACAAAGCTTAACAGGAACCCTGTTAACAGAAAATTGAAATGGCTACTTTTAATTTCAGCCTTTCTATGTTTTTTATTTATGGGATGGGCAACATTATTCACCTATCAGCAAAGCCCACCTATTCCAGTTCAATTCATTTCATCACAAGATCAGGTTTTATTCACAGACAAAGATATTTTTCTTGGAAAACAGGGTTTTCAAAAAGCCGATCTGATTGATTACGGTGGATTATACGGTATGGGATCCATGTTTGGACCCGATTATACTGCCAAAACTCTCGTGGATCTTGCCAAAGCAACTCGAGAATATCTAGCCCGAGAAAAATTTCATCAGTCTTTTCATTTATTAACTTCAGATCAACAATTCCTTATTCAAAGGAAAATGCAAATAATGTTACATAACGTTGATCTTACACAGAAATCTTTACGTTTTCCTACTGCGTTTAGTCAGGCAATCGTCGATGTCAGAAAAAATTTATCTCAAGAATTAGTACAGGATAATTTCAAGGCCGGTTACTCGCGGGCTCATGCATTAAATCAGGCGGATGCCAAAAGCACTTCTGAATTTATTATCTATACCGCCCTCACATCCGTAGGCCATCGCCCCAACAGCACCATATCCTGGACACAAAATTGGCCTTATGAACCCATTGCAGGAAACCAACCTACCAGCCAAACCTTTACCTGGACATGGGCTGGGTTCTGTTTTGCCTTTGCAGGCTTTGGTGCCGTGATCATGATCAATCGTATCTGGCTATCTGGTGAAGATAGGGAGGCGATGGACCAGGTTATCGACGGATTTAAGAATCTGACCCCAAGCCAGAAAAAAATCGGTAAATATTTTTTATTTGTTGCCGCTATTTTCCTCGTCCAGCTTCTAATGGGTGGATTAATGGCCCATTACTATTCTGAACGGACAAGTTTTTACGGATTTGAAATAGGAAAATATTTACCTTTTAATTTTCTACGAAGTATTCATTTGCAAACCCCGATTGTATGGATTGCATTTTCCTGGATTGGTTCAGCTCTGTTTTTAGGGCCAATTATCAGTGGAAAGGAAGCAAAATATCAGAATATACTTGTTGATCTTTTATTTTATGCATCAGTGATTGTTATTGCGGGTATTGTCATTGGCAACTATCTGGGCATCATGGGTTACCTGCCTCATTTATGGTTTTGGTTCGGCAACCAGGGCAATTCCTATCTGGAATTAGGCAGAGGTTGGCAATATGCTTTTTTTGCCGCTCTTTTGTTTTGGAGTTATTTAGTATTCCGCTCCTTCTGGCCCGATAAACGTCACTGGCAAAGAGCCTTTAAATCATTCCGTATTGGAAATATACGTCTTGAACATTTATTCTGGTTATCGACTCTAAATATTGCCATTTTATACGTATTTGGCATGATACCCATGTTTGAAATAGGCAAGTCCTATACCATGGACGACTTCTGGAGATGGTGGGTCGTTCATCTTTGGGTTGAGGAATCATTTGAATTCTTCACGGCATGTGTTACCGCCTATCTTTTGATGGGGATAGGATTGATTTCCCGTTGTTTTGCTGAGCGGACAGTTTATTTTGAACTTATCCTGATCTTTATTGGTGGGGTCATTGGCACAGGGCACCATATGTATTGGGCCGGTGAACCATCCATTTGGATCCCCATGGGAAGCATGTTCTCATTTATCGAGGTTTTACCCCTAATTCTATTGGTTATCGAATCTATTGACGAATATAAAATCATTACAGCCCATCAGACTTTCCAGTATAAATTGGGATATATGTATATTATTGCTGCTGCAGTATGGAATTTTATCGGTGCGGGTGTCTTTGGTGGGGGTGTATTGAATGCACCACTTGTTAATTATTATGAACATGGGACGTTTTTAACCTTGAATCATGCCCACACCTCTCTTTTTGGAGCCTTTGGTCTTTTGGGACTGGGAATGATTTATTTCTGTTTAAGATATATTGCTAGTGACAAATATCCATTTATAGAAAAATGGGGATATATTGCCTTATTCCTCTATAATATCACACTTGTCCTATGGACTACATTAACCTTTTTCCCTGTCGGCTGGCCCCAACTCAACGCTGTTTACGAACACGGATTAACTTACGCCAGAAGCTTAAGCTTTTATGATACCAAAACATTTTGGCAATGGTTACGTATAATCGGGGATATTTTCTTTTCTATAGGCGCTTTAATTATGTGCTGGGATTTTATCGTGAAACTCAAACCTATTTTTAAAAAATAATATTTCTATTTCTTTTATAAAAAGCTCGTCAAAATTCAATAAATAAATAATAATGACGAGCAATTTTATCAGAAAGAAATCATTTTACCGGGTGTAATTTTATTTCCAAGTCCCAACAGCGACTTGGCTAAAGGAATTGCAACAGGTGCAAGTTGTCTCCCCATTAAAATTGAACGGTGCTCGATAGAGGCCAGCATTTCAAAATCATCATTTAATTTTAGGAAATCATCTCGTATCGCTTTGCCTATACGGACCGTTTGGGCAATCCCATGACCACTCCATCCGTGAACCGCATAAATAGGCGCTTTTTCTCCTAATTTACGACAATCTACCGCCCCATTTAGGGTTAAATCAGTTGTTCCACTCCACGCTAATTCTAAATGAATATCATCACGTTGAGGAAAAATAGTCTTAATTCGTGACATTAAATAATCAACAACTTTATCAGAATTCCATCGCATTCCTGTTCCTTGCCCTCCAAATAAGATACGCTCTTTACGGACCGGGCGATAATAATCTATTTGTAGCTGCGTATCATAAACAGCCATTTGTGTCGGAAGTAATGTTTTACTCCCCCCCTCAACCGGATTGGTAACACCAACATAAGTATAAAAAGGAATGGTTGAATTAACATCTGATAATAATTGAAAGGTCGTTTGGTGAACGGCTAATACCACGCCTTTTTTTGCAAGAATTTTACCCTGTGCCGTTTCAATAGATACCCCTTCTGATACAGTTTCTATTTTTAGAACTTCACTATCCTCATAAACATGCCCACCATTTTTAACAAATCCATAAATCAAACCACGCGTTAAACCTAAAGAATGAATTTGCCCTCCAATCTTATCCAAAGCACCACCATAATAAAGTTCTGAATTGATATGATCACGAATTTCATAAGGCCCTAAAATGCGAACACTATCGTCACCTAAATATCGACGTGCATCTGCCCCAACCGTCAAAGCATTGATATGACCAGGATGAATCGCCGCGGTTAAATGCCCACGACGCATATCCAAATCCAAGGCATAACGTTCTGTTATTTCTTGAATAAGATCAAACGATTCAATGGATGTAAATTTCCACAAACGACAAGCTTCGTCATAATCGAAATTCTCAATAATAGATTCTGCTTCCCATCGTGCCAATCCAGGCGTCAATTGTCCGCCATTTCTTCCCGAAGCAGCTGACCCCACCTTATTTTTTTCAAGAAGGATTGTTTCAACACCAGATTCTGACAAATGTAAAGCCGTAGAAGCCCCAAGCAATCCGCCACCAATTACTACCACATCACATTCACAATCATGTTCTAAGGCTGGAAATGTTTTCCATGGGGATAAAGTCGCCTCATAATAATTGGCGGGTCTAGCTAATACATCCTCATCTTGTACTTGTCGCGAATCAACCCAATTCCATTCTTCCTGTTTAGGACTTTCATCCGTTTTTCTAAAGATAACATCTTCTGTTAAAATAGGTTTTTCAAGTTTTTGTTCTGTATTCATCATTTTCATCCGACCACACTTATAATGTTGATTTAGCTACATGAATATCTGTTCCAGACGTTAACGACAAATCATGCCTTTTAAATAAAGGCCGTTTACGAACTTTACAGTATAAAATATAGGTTATTCCTAAAGCGGTCCAAAAGCCTCCCAATAAAAGTGCGTCTTCTTTTAAATTAGACCACATCACAATTACTGAGAACATTCCCAAAGAAGGGCAGATAATATTTTTTAAAATTTGTTTAAGCGTTGAAAACTCTTTTTTATAACATACAAACCATATAAACACAGAAATGTTAACCGCACTAAAAGCGACCATCGCACCAAAACTAATTAATGAGACGGCTGTATCTAACCGAAAGAAAATAGCATTTAAAGAAAGAATTCCCACCAACAGCACACAAACGATAGGAGAGCGATAGTGAGGATGAATATATTGCAATTTTTTTCCTGGAATAACCCCATCAATACCCATAATATAAATTAAGCGTGCTGCACTGGCATGCGATGCCAGAGCCGAAGCGAAAGTATTAATCAAGATAGCTAATAAAAAGATCGATTGGAACAATTTTCCCCCCACGTACAAAACAATTTCAGGCATTGCCTCAATAGGATCTTTGAAAAGGCTATTATTCGGATAGTAAAGCTGGATAAACCATGCCGATACAAAAAAGATAATACCACCCGTTAAAACCGTAGCAATAATCGCCCGCGGTATATTTTTTCTGGCATCAAAAGTTTCATTTGCAAGCGTGGTTACAGCATCAAATCCCAAAAAAGAAAAACATAAAATAGCAGCACCACTTACCAAGGGAATGAAAGAATTATCCCCATTCAATAAAGGTTTTAACGTCATTACATGCGATACATCATATTTAAAGACCAAAGCATGGATAACCAAATAGATGAAATAAACCATCAAAATTAGAGGAATACCAACGAACAAGGCATTAAGATTGGCAAGAAATTTAATATTTCGACAATTAATAAACGTAACTAATGCCGTATAAAGAATGATTAACATCCACGCGGGAATACCAGGGAATAAAGCTTTGAGATAAATTCCTGAAAGTAAACTATTAATCATTGGCAATAAAAGATAATCAAGCAGGGTTCCCCACCCGACAATAAAACCACTAATTTTACCGCAAACTTGATTGGTATAACTATAAGCAGAGCCTGATTTAGGAAAAATAACAGCGAGTCGACTGTAACTAAAAGCAGTCAACATGATGGCACCCAATGCCAATAAATAAGCCATAGGAACACGACCATTCGTTACACCTGATACGATACCAAATGTGTCAAAAACAGTCATGGGAGTCATGTAAGCTATCCCGATGATAATAACTCGCCAAAGAGATAACTGAGCTTGGTGCGGTGCTAACTCATTCATATGCCTGCCTTTATTATCTAAATAAATTTTACAAACAATTTTAAGAATATTATTTATAAAATTTATAGTAACAAAACATTTTTATTAAGAAACTATTTTTTTTATTAAGAAAATATTTTTTTTTATTAAGAAAATATTTTTTACAAATTAATA
>NZ_JAXOQA010000092.1:0-5429 GCF_047307945.1 Commensalibacter sp. A3DC
GAAAGATGCGATAATTTTATAGGAATGGGGCCTGTAGTAACAGATTGAGGTCCATAGGTTAAAAGTGTAAGGGCATAAAAATCAATAGTGAGAATATAAATTGTCCAAGCAATAATACTGCTAAACAAGATACCATAAATGATACGGTTAAATTTTAACATGCTCCTTCCTCCTTTCACAGAATACGGTTTTTACATTCGTAATATTCCATTATTTCAAGTAGATTTACCATTATATTGAAAATTATAAAAAAAATCAATTTAATAAAGTGGTTATATCAATTAATTTTGATTTATTAACGTTATGGATTTTGTTTTTTTAGTAAAAAAGCAAGAATTATTTTTGCCGTTTTTTCTGGCGAATTAAGTTTATCTTTATCTTCCGCAGGAAAAAAGGATTGTCTCAATAAGGTTTTGGTTGGCGGAGGGGTAATGGTTTGAACATGAACTGTAGAGATATCCTTTATTTCTTCTTTCCAACAATTTATAAGATTTTGAATAGCTGCCTGAACAGAGGTGACTGATCCCCAAAATGCACCGGGTTTCGTTATCCCCTGAAGAAAAAGAGCTTGAGAATTTGGTGTGGCGCATAACAAGGGGGACAAAGTTCGAACAAGTTTCATACAGCTTGTAAGATTGATGGAAATATTTTTTGACCAGTCTTGATCCGTTATTTGGTCAACAGGTGTAAGTGGCGTGTAATGAAAGGCTGCATGAATGAAAATATCAAGTCGATGGAATTGCTGGGCAATGGAAGGGCCAATATTATCAATTGTTGTATCGAATGGATTTTTGGGTTGCAAATCAAATGGAAATAAGGTGGCCTTACCACCTTTTTGGCGGATTATATTATCTGTCTGTATTAATCCTCCCTGCGTTCTTGCGCTGAGAACGCAGTGTGCACCAGCCTTGGCCAATGCTATGGCACAAGCCTGACCTATGCCACGACTTGCACCAGTAATGAAAGCCACCTTTTTTTTAAAAGGGAGATTAACTAAGGATGACATGACAGTTTCATTATTTATTTTGTGTTAGGTTCATGTCATGATCTGTAAGTTGAATAGGATAGTCTCCTGTAAAACATGCATCACAATATTGCGGCTTTTCGTTATTTCTTTCCTTTTCTTCCAGAGCTTTGTATAATCCATTGCATGAAATGAATCCCAGTGAATCTGCCCCAATCAATTTGCACATTTCATCAATATCATGTGTGTGTGCCAGTAGTTTTTCTTTTGATGGAGTATCAATTCCGTAATAACAGGAAAACCGTGTGGGGGGAGAGGCAATACGCAGATGAACTTCGGCTGCTCCTGCAGCTCTGACCATTTCAACGATTTTTTTGGATGTTGTTCCACGGACGATGGAATCATCAATTAAAATGACGCGTTTGTCTTTTAAGATTGAACCGTTTGTGGAGTGTTTGAGTTTTACTCCAAGATTACGGATTTGATCAGTCGGTTCAATAAAAGTCCTTCCTATATAATGACTACGGATTATGCCTAACTCAAATGGAATATTGCTGGCTTTTGCATAGCCGAGCGCAGCAGGCACACCGGAATCGGGAACAGGAACAACAATATCTGCCTCAACGGGATTTTCAAGCGCGAGTTCGGCTCCAATTTTTTGACGTGCTATATATACGGATTTATTTTCAATAATGGAATCGGGACGGGCAAAATAAACATATTCGAAAATGCAAAAGCGATGAGAAATATTATGAAAAGGTTTAATGGAACAGATACCCTCATCATTAATGATGATGACTTCACCAGGCTCGATATCACGGACAAATTCCGCGCCCATGCTGGAAAGTGCACAGGTTTCACTGGCAACAACCCAGCATTCTTTTTCCTTATTCTGGTTGAGTTTGCCGAGTATCAGGGGACGAACACCTAACGGATCACGAGCGGCAATTAACATATCCTTGGAAAGGGCCACCAGAGAATATGCACCCTGAACCTGTTTTAAGGCATCAATAAAGCGGTCAATAACATTGCTGTACAGGGAAATGGCAATCAAATGGATAAAGACTTCGCTGTCTGTACTGGATTGAAATAGGCATCCTCTGCGTACCAGGGATTGTCTAAGGAGTTGTGCATTGGTAAGATTTCCATTATGGGCAACAGCAAATCCACCAAATTCAAAATCACCATATAAAGGTTGTACATTACGAAGTTGCGTGGCACCTGTTGTAGCATAGCGATTGTGACCAATCGCAATTCCACCTGGTAATTTGGCGATAACCTGGGGATCGGCAAATACTTCACCGACCAGCCCCAAACCACGATGAATATGAAAATTTCCATCGTAAGTAACAATACCTGTCGCTTCCTGACCTCTATGTTGTAAGGCATGTAATCCCAATGCAGTCAATGATGCGGCATCCTGTGTTGTCCAGACGCCTACCACGCCACATTCCTCATGAAATTTATCATCTTCATGATCTGGGGATGTATGTATTGTTGAATAGGATATTGATTCGCTAGATTTATTCATCGCAATTCCGAAAATAAATGAATAGATAAGGGTTTTATGAGTTAAAAATGGCCATGTTTATTGTGAGGGAGCAATTGAGGAATACCCCCCCTCTGGTTGAACAGCAGAAGGCTCATCATTATGCGATTGATCTGTCGAAGAGGATTGATGAGATATTCCATTATGTAATCCAGTTCCGTCAGGTATTGATACTCTTGGTGTCTTTGTTTGGGGGACAACAACATCCCGTTGCATTGAGCTTGGGAGAAGATTATTAATCAGGACAGCTCCCTGATATATATAGGGAACCATTTGACTTTCTTGAAGAGGTTCAGGCCATTGTGCGGCAGGAAAAATTATTCCGCCAATCAGATAGAGAATGGCCAACCCTGCATATCCCTTAACCCCACCACATATTGCACCAAGCAACCTGTCCAGACGACCCAAAAGGGAGATTCGTGCAGAATTTTGACCGACAACGGCATTTGCCAGCGCATTAATGACAATACAGGTCAAGGCAAATATAACAATAAAGGAGGCAATATTTGCCAAATTTTCAGAGTTTACGTAAGGCGATAGCTTGGGGGCAAGATCGGGATACCAGCGATTGGCCAAGCTGGCTGCGATAACCCATCCAAATAGACCTATACATTCACGAGTAAACCCTCGCGTAAGACCGGATAAGGCACCAAGGATAATTACACCAAGACAAACAAGATCAATCCAGTTCATAGAATTAAGCACTTGATTAACTTATTCCCTTTAATAAGATTATAAAGCGGTATTAGTAAATAAACAATTCATTTACCGCAATGGGTAAATAAAAAATATTTTTATAATTTTTAATTACAAAAAACAAATAACTGTAAATTGTTTGATAGTCATCGATCTCATTCATGAAGATGGTTGAACTATATCATAAATAGAAATTATTTTTCAGAGTTTTTCAATCACGGGTTAATATATTATCTTCACGTTGTAAAATCTTGATTGGATCATTGTCGTAATTTTCTGTATCCTCTTCAGGTTGCAGACGGCTGGGTAATAGCATTCCATTCTGATCCAGAACAGGGTAGGCGGCTGAAGCTACAACATGAGTGTTTGTACGTTTTAAATCACGGGCCAATTCAATCATGAATGAACCATACTGAATCTGGTTTTTTTTATTGTCTGTGCTTTGCCGAAGATTTTCATAATAGATAGCGATAACTTTGCTTTCAATTTCACGGAATATATCCTTCTCTTCGGCAAGTTTACGGGCAATATTCTCGTCTTCATTAATCAGCAAGGTTGCTGTTGTATGCAGATTTTTATGGATGCGTCGCATCATTTTTTGCAATGGATCCATCATGGGTTTTGGTAAAATGATTCTTTGTTTAACCATTTTCTGTACGGTTGAAAGAACATTCCTGTCCAGGACATCACCCGCATTGGCAATTTGTGTACAGAAGGTTAGGATTTTTTCCACCTGATTCAATTCATTTTGATTCAAAGCTTCGGGATCCAAACCGGTGACGTAACTTTGTATTGAGTTTGTTA
Organism: Commensalibacter sp. A3DC; assembly: GCF_047307945.1. Classification (NCBI taxonomy): domain Bacteria; kingdom Pseudomonadati; phylum Pseudomonadota; class Alphaproteobacteria; order Acetobacterales; family Acetobacteraceae; genus Commensalibacter; species Commensalibacter sp. A3DC. Next base: position 4,014 of record NZ_JAXOQA010000092.1, read on the forward strand.
ATTTATCTAGCGTATTATCAAAACGTCGTGCGGCGCTGGCAATTTGAGGTGTTTGATTTTTAAAACTATCGTCAACACCATTCAGCATTTTTTCCAAAATATCACATAAACGCAATGATTCCCGGGTTGCATTGCCAAGGGCAAGAATAGGTGATTGAATGACGGATTTATCAAGATAGACCGGTTTTGAGGGATCCTGAACAGTTTCCTCTTTTGTGCGTGGAAATATTTTTTTTAGTAAATTGGCGTAGGGGGTTAGGAAAGGCAAGAATAGAAGTGCCGTTGCAATATTAAATAATGTGTGAAAATTGGCGATAGATCGGTTGATATCAGGATAGTAATATGTGAACCAATGGGTGAGTGGATGAATAAAGATAAAGACAATGGCCGCACCGATAACACGGTTTATTAAATTTCCCATAGGTAAACGTTTGGCAATCACGTTTTTTCCTGTTCCCTCTATCACGGGATTGAGAGCGGTACCGATATTGGCGCCCAAAACCATGATAAAGGCTGTTTCAGCAGGTATGACATTGTGAGAGGCGAAGGACGCTATTAGCAATACAACCGCCACGGAAGAATGCATAATCCAGGTCAGGATCATTGATAATAAAATTGTAATAAAAGGCATATCTGTAATGTTGCCCAATACTGTACGAAGCGCTGGTTGGTTGGTATAGGGATGAAGGATTACCAGAAATTGATGTAGGGAGATCAGAATCAGGCCTAATCCGATGAAGACGCGTCCAAAATCACGGATATGATTAAGACCCCGGCGAAACATGATGACGCCTATCAAAACAAAAAGGGGTGCGATACGGGACACGTCAAATGATAATAGCTGGACAATTAGGGTGGTTCCAACATTTGCCCCCAGCATAACCGCCAATGCAGAAGGTAGTCCGATTACCCCATTGGCGGCAAATCCAGTGATCATAAGTCCCGTTGCAGTTGAGGATTGCAAGATTGCAGTGATACCTGCACCTGCGATAAAAGATTGGAATCTGTTTCGTAACATGGTTGACAGGAAATGATTTAACCGTGCGCCAAACGCTCGTTGCACACCGGTTTGAACCATATGAACACCCCATAAAAGCAGGGCGACACTACCAGCAAGATCAATTACAGTAACAAAATTCAAGAAATATCCTCTTTTAAAGTTTTAAGTTATTGAAGTTAGAAGAAAAAAGTTTTTTAAATAAAAAAAGTTATAAATTAAAATTATATAAATAATTGAAAAATTCCTTGTCAAAAGGTGAATATAGCATAATTTTACGCGCTTGAAATTAAACTTTCCAATTTAATTCTCGAAACTGTCGGATTTAAATTTTGGAAATATTACTGGTATCGGTTTTCGTTAATTGGGATATTTTGATAATATATTGATTTTTTTGATATTTTTCAGGAAGAAAATTG
>NZ_JAXOQA010000093.1:0-5078 GCF_047307945.1 Commensalibacter sp. A3DC
TAGTTGATAATGAAAAATAAAAACATTCAAATCAGGAATTTCAAGCGTTTTACTGACTTGAAAATTGAGGGGATTCCAGAAACTGCAAAAATGGTTGTTTTGGTAGGGCCGAATGGTTGTGCGAAATCATCAGTGTTTGAGGCATTTAATTATTGGCAGTCATCGAATTTTTCACAAAAAATTCATCAAATGAATAGTTCAGCTCAAAAAGAGTATTTTCTTAAACAGAGGGCAATGATAGAACAGATAGATAATCATTCTGAATATTATCTTGATATATGTAAAATTGAAATATATTTACACCAAAATGGTAATAAATCGAAATTTTATTTTAGGACAGCATACCGTAACGACCCTGGTTTTTCCGTTAATACTCTTGAAGCTAGTGGTGGCAATAATACTTTGGCATTTATTGAAAATGACCAACGTGTTAAGTTGAATTACCAAAAAATCATAAAAAGAACAATTGATAGGTTATATGAAGAAGACAATGACAGTAAAACAATCAAAAAATTAAGAGAAGAACTAATTGGTAAACTTCAACAATCAGTGCAAAATGTATTTAGTGATTTGATATTAAACAACATTAAATCACCATTAGAAGAGGGTACCTTTTACTTCAAAAAAGGAATTGTAGATCATTATAATTATAAAAACCTGTCCAGTGGGGAAAAAGCCGCCTTTGATTTATTATTAGACCTAATTATTAATCTTGATGAATATCAAGGTGCTTTATTTCTTATTGACGAGCCTGAAGTGCATATTCATACCAATTTACAGGGTAAAGTGATTGAAGAGATGTATAATCTTATTAAAGGTGAAGGGCAATTATGGATTACGACACATTCACTTGGTGTCATGATGAAGGCTAAAGAACTTTCCCTTAAAGATCCAGGCAGTGTCGCTTTTCTTAATTTTGACCAGCATGACTTTGATCAAGCGGTTACGTTAAGGCCTTCGCCGATTGATCGGGTGGTATGGCAGAAATTCATGTCGGTTGCTTTGGATGGTTTGGAAACAAAATTGGCTCCCGAAATTATTGTCATGTGTGAAGGGAGTTTAGAGGGTAAAAAACGTTTTAATTTTGATGCGGAAATGATCACATTACCTTTATGAGAGATACGATGTGTCCCCTTATTACTCCTGATACTAAACTTTATAAAGAAATGGAGCGGGATATTATTGAACCTATTTTGGAATGTGCTTCATCTAAACAATAATTTTGTCTTCAAGGGGTATCAAGACAAAGCTTTAAGCAATATTTTTAGTTTATATTATTGAAGTTATAATCAATTCCATTCATCCAGTTTCCAATCGCCTTTATTCCAGTCATTATGCAATTCTGTCGCTTTTTCTTCTAAATTTTGATCCAAGATAGCCTGATGTATAGTTCGCATTAGCCTTTGGTAATAGGCAAGATTATGCCAGGTTAGCAACATTGCTCCAAGGATTTCCTTGCTGCGGAAAAGATGATGGATATAGGCACGACTGTGTTTTGAACAGGCGAGGCAATCACATTCTGGATCAATAGGTCGCCGATCATGAATGTGACAGGCGTTTTTCATATTAAGTGTTCCACGGCTTGTATAGGCACGACCGGTTCTTCCCGCTCTTGTTGGCATGACACAATCGAACATGTCAATCCCCCGCATAACTGATCCCAACATATCCTGTGGCGTTCCCACACCCATTAGATAACGAGGTTTGTCTGATGGAAGATAGGGAATAGTTACATCAAGGGTTTCAAACATTTGTTCTTGGGGTTCACCAACAGCAAGTCCGCCAATTGCATAACCTTCAAATCCTATTTTGTTTAATGCCTCCGCGCTTTCAATCCTTAAATCGGGTTCAATACCTCCCTGAACAATGCCGAATTGAGCATAACCAGGTCTTGTCTTGAAGCGTTTTCTTGATCGTTCCGCCCAACGCATCGACATACGCATTGAGTTGGCAATGGTATCATGACTGGCTGGAAGTGCAGGACATTCATCAAAACACATGGTTATGGTGGCATCAAGCAGATATTGAATATCCGTCGAGGATTCTGGTGTCAATTTATATGTGGATCCGTCAATATGAGAACGAAAGGTAACACCTTCCTCGTTCAGTTTACGTAAGGCCCCCAGAGACATAACCTGAAACCCGCCAGAATCTGTCAAAATAGGTCCAGACCAATCCATAAATTTGTGTAATCCACCCAGTTCATGAATCAGTTCCGCCCCTGGACGAAGCATCAGATGATAGGTGTTTCCCAATACTATTCCCGCTCCGGTTGAACGGACAGCATCCATGGTCATGGCTTTGACTGTTCCCACTGTTCCTACAGGCATGAAGGTTGGCGTGATTACGTCGCCATGAGCGGTATGTAATATTCCCGCACGGGCTTTATGATCTTGAGCTTGTTGTGTCCAATGGAATTTTAACGATGTCATGATTGGTGTGTCAAATTATAAAAGGTCAATTTATTGATGTTATATAAATTTATTCTATGAAAAGGAAGATTAAAAAATTATCTAATTATCATGGATATTGAAAATTTATCATAATCTGGGGGATAGTGATCATTAATAAAATGATAAATAAAGTGATTATATTCTTTGAAATTCTTACAAGTTTTCGAAAAACCTGAATATTTTAACATTATAATTGATAAATATTGTATTTAGAGATAGGTATTTAATATAGTTAATATTCATTCAGTAATAAATCAAAGTATTGCAGAAGATATGGTTGTTGTTGGTTCTATCCAGAAAAAACAGAATCAGTTTCTTAATTTCTCCCAGAAAAATCCCTATGATAATTTATCTTGCATGAAACCTGAAAATGTTTCATTTATTTAAAATGACAGGGTTGTTATAACTCAAGAAATTAAAATACTTTGTTTATTATAAAAATTCTTTTTCAATAATACATGCATCCCCGTAAGAATAAAAACGATAATTGTTTCGAATAGCATGTTCATAGGCTTGACGCATTTTTTCTGTTCCACCAAAAGCGCAAACCAGCATAAATAATGTGGATCTGGGTAAATGAAAATTAGTCATCAAGATATCGATGGATCTGAATTGATGACCCGGACGTATAAAAATGGATGTTTCCTGTTGAAAAGGGTGAAATATTCCTTGTCGATCAATTGCACTTTCCAATAATCGCAAGGTTGTTGTTCCCACCGCGATAATACGTCTTTTTTCAACTTTAGCTTGATTCAATCGTTCAGCGTTTTCTGGACTGAGCACGCCATATTCTGCATGCATATGGTGGTCATTGATGTTCTCACTTCGCACTGGTAAAAATGTTCCAGCACCCACATGTAGAGTAAGGGCCAGCCGTTCAACACCTTTATGATCAAGCTGGGTTAATAATTCTTCTGTAAAATGCAATCCGGCTGTAGGAGCGGCAACTGCACCAGGATTTTGTGAAAATATTGTGTAATAATCCAGCTCATCCCTTCCAGTTGGTCCATTGGGACGACGAATATAGGGAGGTAGCGCCAATTGACCAGATGTATTAAGCCATTTATCAAATTCATTACCCTCAAGATTAAAACGGATAAACGCACCACCACCTGTTTCAAGTTTTACCACTGTGGCAAAACATTTTTTATCTGGAAAATCAAGGCGGTCTTGTTTCTTTAAACGTTTACTGTTTTTGATCAATACATGCCAAGTACCATCTCCCATCGGTCGATCAAGTGTAATGCCAATGTGAGCCATACCCCTTTGTGCGAATAATTTGGCGGGAATGACCTTTGTATCATTGGCAATCAAGATATCACCTTTTTGAAAATAACAGGGTAAATCCCGTATTGTTTTATCCTGAAATTTTCCCGATTTTGATGGAATGTAAAGAAGTTTGGCAGCCTCTCTGGGACGGGCCGGATGCTGGGCAATGCAATGTTCAGGAAGCTTGAAATCAAAATCTGCAGTAAGATCAGTCATGGATTATTATGGTTGGGCCATTAAAAAATGTTGAGAATATACATTTATTAAATGTATATATCGGTTAGAAAGATCAAGAGATAAGAATTATTGGTTCTCTTGGCAAGTGTACAAACGAACTGTATCGTCTTCATAACGTATATCATTTAATGTTTTTTCTTCAGTTAAAATACGGCATCCTGTCACATCGGGATTATCTTTTGCTCCAACGCGATAATAAGCCAATGAATTCTTTACTGGTTTCCCTTGTTTAATCGTATCATTATTAAAATTACCCATAACCATAAAGGATAATCTTTCCGCCTGTGTTATCTCATGTGGCGTGAAAATGGCGCTGGTTAGAGGGAAAGCGTTTTTTTGTAATTGATCGTAATAGGCAGGTAACTTATTTTTCGAAAATTGATGCAAGGTAATCATATTATAGATTAATGCAATGATTGCTAATAATAAGGTTAGTAATTTTGTATAATAATTAACATCACGCCCAATTAAAATGGCACTGATGATACAGATCAAAATTATATGGGTATAACTGTAATGGGCCAGTCTTGTTTTGGCGAGACTGAAGATCAGAAAACTTGACAGGATTGCAGAAAGAATAATTAAAATATCATATGAAAACATTTTCCATTTTCTAAATGAAAAAGAATAAATCAAGGCGAAAATGAAAATTATGGTGATCAGACTAAAATGATCCACAAGCTGATTAAAAAAATACCAGATGGAATGGTAATGACCTGTAATACGGTCAGAGGCTCTGGCTATAAGGTCATAGCGGTACATTTCCTTGATAAAATCGAACTTGTCATAGGGATAACGTAATGCTAGCCAGATTAAAATAGGTGAAAAAAAAACGATTATGGGAAAGGTAAATGATTTTATTGAAAGCTGTTTGTTTTTGAATAAATAACCGTAAGCAATAAAATAGGGAATAGCCATAAAAAGAGCATGCCAGCTTTTTGTTAAAAAAGCCAAGGCAGAAAAAAAAGCCGCAAGTGTAATATGTCGGGTATCATTTTTACTTGCTAGGGCGATTACAACCATAACTTGACAAAATATATAAAAAGCATCCGCGTCTCCAGAACGGAAACCGTGGGTTTTGATTATCAGGGATGCAGTAAATATTAGGGATAAAAAAAG
>NZ_JAXOQA010000094.1:0-4982 GCF_047307945.1 Commensalibacter sp. A3DC
CTTTTAAAAGCTCATTAATTTTTTTAGTGATTTTCTTATCTTGAGTTTGCCAATCAATATATTCATTCCAACTTTGTGTCGTAAAAGCAAAATTTATTTTTCATAGCCTGTAAACCTTTTAATGATTTTTGAATAAGCTTACCTTTATTTAATTGTTGCATTGAATCCATCAAAGCTATTTTATTATGTGTCATATAAAATGGATCTAACTCAGGTTTAAAAGGTAATCTATGATTATGAACTATTTGCTTTAAAAACACTCTGACCGCTGTTGTAAAATCCATCCCTAAATCTTGTGCGATTTGTTGGGTTTGGTTTCTAAAATCATCATCTATTTAAATTTGTAAATTAGCCATTTTTATGTGCATGATAATTTCTTTTAAAGAACGTCTACTTAATTAAAAATAGGATTTAGTTTATAAACTATTTAATTAAACGAGTTTACGTAAATTCTTCATATCGTATAAGTTTTTAGATAACTCTCACTTACTATTTAATTGAGTATTGGTTGTTCCATAGACTTTTTTATCTTCACGTTTTCCCACGGCAATAACTAAAATTACTATTTCTGGTTATGTCGCAAATTTAGAGTATGGATTTTAATCTGTTATAGATATGAATTAAATATTCATGTTTAAGAACGATTTATGTCTATTGAATTAATAAGGAAGTTTATATTAAGATCTAAAGATGATTTTAAAGACCGTCATTTTAATAGGTTGATGAGACTTATATTAAAGTAAAAGGTCAGTGAAAGTATCTATACAGAGCTATTGATAAAGATGGCACTGCGATTGACTTTTTGCTAACTGCCAAGAGAATATATCAAAGCAGCTCAGCGTTTCTTTAGAAAAGCCTTTAAAGAAGATGGTCTGTTCGCTCCAACCCATATAGGCACAGATAAAGCATTAACTTTTCCAAAAACCATACAAATCATGAAGAATAAGAATATACTCCCTGATCACTGCTTTCATGAAACAAAGAAATCCTGACAACAGGGAATAGAAAATGATCATTTCAGATTAAAGAGGGTTATCCTAAAAAATGGGTTTTTCAGTCTTTCCATACGGCAAGAAAAACGCTCAGAGGATATGAGGCCATTCTCTGGATAAAAAAAGAATTGGGCTTTAAAGGAAAATGGATAATCAATGAACAAATAAATTTCATTCAAAATATGTTCGGATTAAATAATAAGATACCTGTCTAAGTCAGATCACTTTACGGATATCTACACCTTAAAATATTATTGGCGATAAAAATCTCTTGAATTAGGGATTATATTAGAAGGCAGCGATAAAACTGCCTTAGGAATTTTGATTAATGAGTTAAACTATGATGATAGGATAATTTTGCCATAGCACAGGAAACAAGACGACTATCCAAACTGCTGGCACGACTGGTTAAAATGATTGGGGCCTTCGCACCTAGTACTATTCCAGCACTGTCTGCCTGTCCAATGAATGATAGAGATTTGAAAAAAATGTTTCCTGCCTCTAGATTGGGAACAACCAGAATTTGGGCTTTTCCAGTTACGGGTGTATCAAGACCTTTCATCGCCGCTGCCTCAGGGCTGATGGCATTATCTAATGCAAGCGGTCCATCAAGAATACCATTAACAATTTGTTTTCGATCTGCCATTTTGCACAAGGCTGCGGCTTCAAGAGTAGAACTAATATCTGGATTTACCATTTCTATGGCTGAAAGAATTGCAACCTTGGGAACGCCATATCCTAAAGCATGATGCAGATCTATGGCATTTTGAATAATATGCATTTTAGTGACAAGATCCGGGGCAATATTAATGGCGGCATCTGTAATCATGTAAGGGGTATGCCAATTGGGACCATCCATTAGGAAAACATGGGTAATGCGTTTACCTGTTCTTAAACCGGCCTCTTTATTGATTACAGCTTTCAAGAGAATGTCCGTATGCAGACTGCCTTTCATCAATAAATGCGCTTTTTGCTCGCGAATTAATTTTACACTATGTGTGGCGGCCTCAGATTCTGAAGATGCCTCAATAATTTGATGGTTTTTCAGATCCAATCTATATTGTTCGGCGATAAGCTTGATTTGTTTTTTGGGACCAATAAAAATTGGGGTGAGTAAACCAAGTTTAAAGGCTTCAAGTCCTGATTCGATAGCGGTTGCTTCGCATGGATAACATACAGCACAATAAGGTGGGGATTTATCCTTTGCTTTTTCAATAATTTTTTGATGATGGTTATACATGGATCAATTTTTTCCTTTCTTTTTTATTTGTATGTGCCCCCCCAATCGTGACAGTGCGTTTTGCAGGGGACCAGGCGGTAATATCGGAATTTCTACAGGTTCCACCAAAGATGAATGATTTATAGATTTTGTCAAAGGGTAAGTGTTGTATCGTTGGTAAACAAATTTTAAACGAGCCACAATTTTCTGGCCAAAATAAAGATTGATTTTTTCAATAAGACGTTCAGAAAAATATTGAAGTTCGGTTGCTGTTGTATTAGAACATGCAATGGTTAACGTCCCGTTGGCTAAGTGACGTGGAGATGTTCTATTGCCGTATATAGGGCCGATAATATCGACCCAATTAATGCTGATCTGACTGTGGGCAAGGGATTTTTGGCGAAAAGCCTGTTTCGTAAGGCTATGAACAGTACCGCCAATTTGACTCATTGTAAAGGTGCGCCTGTCAGGATGTCGAGAATTCTGTTCTTTTGAAGTTTGTGATAAATTGCGTTTTTTTTGGTTTTGTTTGGGAATATTTGTCATTTTATGTCAAAACAGGGTTTTTGTGCGCAGTCATTATTAGAATGGTATGATCATAATCGGCGAGATCTTCCTTGGCGAGCAAAAAAAGATGAAAAACCAAATCCTTATTATGTGCTGTTAAGTGAAATTATGCTTCAGCAAACACAAGTTGCAACGGTTATTCCATATTTTTACCGTTTTATAGAACATTTTCCAACTATTAATATTCTGGCAGATGCAGATCGTGATACGGTCATGTCACTATGGACTGGACTGGGATATTATAGTCGAGCCAGGAATTTGCACCGTTGTGCTCAGGAAATTATGCGTAAAAATGGCGAGGTTCCTGATACGGTCAAGGAACTAAAGGCTTTATCAGGTGTTGGAAATTACACAGCGGCAGCGATAGCGTCAATTGCCTATAATGTTCCTGTAGTGCCAATTGATGGTAATGTCGAACGTCTGACAGCACGTTTATTTACTATTGACGCAGAGTTACCAAAAGCAAAAAAATATCTTGATGAAAAAGCTGGTCATTTAAATGATGATCTTATAGCTAAACAAAGAGCCGGTGATTTTTCCCAAGCGTTATTTGATGTGGGAGCAACAATTTGCAAACCAAAAAAACCTTCCTGTTTATCATGCCCTTTGTCTAGACAATGTTTGGGATATAAAAAGGGAATAGCTGAAACATTGCCAAGAAAGGTTGTAAAATCTTCAAGACCTGTAAGATATGGAATTGCTTTTTTTATTCAGGATCGGGAAGGCAGGATTTTATTTAGGAAACGTCCAGCAAAGGGATTGCTGGGCGGAACCTTGGAATTGCCAGGCACTCAATGGGATTTAAAGCCAATATCACTGGATAATGCAAAAGAAAGCGTTGGGGTGAAAGGATTATTTGAGGACAAAGGTTGCATTAAACATGTTTTTACACATTTTGTGCTTAAATTAAGACTTTATAAAAGAATAGAAAAAATTGATTTATCGTTTAGAAATCGAGATGAGTTATGGTATGATTTCGATGACATACAATTTCTTCCATTTTCTTCATTGATGAAAAAACTTGTTCAACTGGGCTTTGATTGATACATAAATACAGGTGGTTTTAAATATGCAAACTGTCGTAAGCCCGAAAAAAATTGGGATTTTATTGGTTAATCTGGGAACACCGGAAGCAGCGTCTTATGGCGCAATACGACGTTATTTATCAGAGTTTCTCTCGGATCGACGTGTTATAGAAATGAATCCTTTGATTTGGCAACCTATTTTACAGGGGATCATTCTAACAGTTCGACCATTCCGGATTGTAAAACCTTACCGAATGATTTGGGATAACCAAGAAAATAAAAGTCCATTAAGTGTGATTACAGAACGTCAAATTCAAAAGTTGCAATCACGGTTCAAGAACAAACCTGTATTAATTGATTGGGCAATGTCATATGGAAAACCATCCATTGAGCAAAAAATCAGTCATTTCTTAAAAAAACAATTTTATCATTTATTTCTCTTGCCCTTATACCCGCAATACAGTGCGACAACCACGGCAAGTGTCAATGATAAGCTATTTAGAATTTTGCAGAAATATCGCAAACAACCTGCAATACGCACGATGTTTTCGTTTGCGGATCATCCGGTTTATATTCAAGCTTTATATAAACAAATTGAAACGACCTTAAACTCATTATCCGAACAACCCGAACGTATAATTTTATCTTTTCATGGTCTGCCGCAAACCTATGTCGATAGAGGAGACCCCTATGAACAGGAATGTCAAAAGACCGCCACGGCATTGCGAAAAATGATGAATAAAGATGAGCGATATATGCCGTTGGTTTATCAGTCTCGTTTTGGGCCCGGCAAGTGGCTAGAACCTAATATCACTGATGTTATTAAAAAACTTGTCACGGAAGGTGTAAGAAATATAGCGGTTATGGCGCCTGGTTTTATAACAGATTGTCTTGAGACAATTGAAGAAATCGGTCATCAATATAAAGCTTTATTTTTAAAAGAAGGAGGTAAAAAATTCATTTATATTCCCTGTCTAAACGATGAGGAAATAGGAATTGATATGCTTGAGGGCTTGATTAATGAAGAATTGCGGGGGTGGATTTAAATATCTGATTATTTTGATGAAATATTGAAATAAATGATTTTAGCTTAAGGAATGAGAAAGATTATGCAAAATATATATAGAATACACAATAAATTTTATTATTTGTTTATTATAGGTTTCAGTTTTATTTTAC
>NZ_JAXOQA010000095.1:0-4783 GCF_047307945.1 Commensalibacter sp. A3DC
TTATTGTTAAATGTAATAAAAAAATAAATAAATTATGGGAAAACATGAAAGAAATATTTAATAAAGATATTTTATTATCAAAAATATTTAAATTATTATGTTTTTCTTTAATTGTTATTTTTATACAATTAGAAAATAATAATTTAATTGTTCATGCTCAAAATTCACAAACAGATTCTTTGGAACAAAATCGAAAATATGATGATGAGTTAACGGATTTGCACATGATTCCGGCTGGTAGTAGTGGTGGATGGAGAACAGCTGTCAGTCGTGCAGAAAGTAACCGTATTGATATCCAAAGAATGCAGAAAGAGAGAACAAATCCCTATTTGCCCCAACCGGAACATTTGCTTGGAAATTGGTGGGGATTGCATTCGTGGTTGTATAACCGGGGCATTAATATCAATTTTGACAACCAAAATGAATTTGCAGGAAATATTTCAGGATATCATCAAAAGAAATCAACCAATACAGGTGCAGTGGATGCAAATATAGATATTGATTGGGAAGTATTGATTGGGGATAACTGGATCACGAATGGTCTGGTTGGACATATGACAGTCATTGGTCGTTATGGAAGCAATCTGAGTGCAGGGCTTGGGGAAAATATAACACAGGTGCAGGAATTATATGGTGCTGGTGGGAATGTTGTTGCAAAACTAGTAAATCTGTATCTGGATAAACATCTTTTGGAAGATCGCATGATCATGTCCTTTGGAAGGATGGATGTCGGGGCAAGCTTTGCAACCAGCCCCATTCAGTGTTATTTCATGAATAATGGAATTTGCGGTAATCCAAAACCCTTAAGTGGACAGGCGGCAGGTTTTTCAGCATGGCCGGATTCAGAATGGGGAATTAATATTCTGTTTCAGGCCACTCCTCAATATTTTATACGTATAGGCATGTATCAGGTAAGTCGGGCGGCTTATAGCAATAGGGCCGGCCATCGGGCAGGCTGGGCCGCTGTGGTGAGAACAGGTGAAGATGCCGGTGGGGAATTTCCTATAGAAATGATCTATCAACCAAAATGGGGAAAGCATGAATTAACGGGACATTATAAAATTGGATTTGCCTATGATACGTCACCTTATCCTGTTTGGGGCCGTTCCATTTACGGGGGGCATATCACTTCGGCTAATGGAATAGATCAGAAATGGAAAAGGGGACGGGATGAGGAATGGGTTTTACTGGATCAGATGATTCAGCGAAATGGGCCGGGTGATTTGGACGGGTTGATAGGATATCTTGGTTTTGTTCACAGTAATCCAAAAACATTTCAAAGACAAAATCAATTTCTGGCGGCCATTATCAATACCGGATTTTGGAAATCACGGCCTATGGATGGAATAGGTGTTCTATTTGTTCATCAAATTATGAGTCGGGAAGCACGCAAGGCACAACGATATAACATAATGTCAGGTTTTCCCATCGGGGATATTGTTTCAGGAGCATCTGGAATACAATCAGCAGAAACAACGGTAGAGCTTACTTATTTAATTCATATTTATGATGGAGTTATGTTTCAACCTGATTTTCAATACGAGATTCATCCAAATGCACAAAAAAATATTCCTAACGCAGCCTTTCTCGGATTCAAAAGTCGTGTAGACTTTTAAATATCTTTCAGTAATTTACATTAGATAGATGATAAAAAAAGGATATGGTTATCCATATCCTTTTTTTTAAGTTATGAATTTATTAATTACATTGCTGATTTAAAGATTGCCGCAACTTCTTCAGCATTTCCCTGACGGGGATTGGTCAGGGCGCAAGCATCCTTAAGCGCATTGGCAGTCAAGGTGGGAATATCTTTTTCCTGAACCTTCAGTTCTGTCAGATTGGCAGGAATGTTAATATCTTTTGAGAGGCTGCGGATAGCCGCGATACAGGCTTTGGCGCCTTCCTCATCATTCATGCTACTGACATCAATATTCATTGCCTTTGCAATATCTTTTAAACGAGCGGCACATTTGGGGAGGTTGTATTCCTGAACGTGAGGCAACAGTACTGCATTACAAACCCCATGTGGCAAACCATAAAAACCACCAAGCTGATGTGCCATTGCGTGGACATATCCCAAGGATGCGTTATTGAATGCCATTCCTGCGAGCAGTTCTGCATAGGCCATATTCTCACGAGCTTGCATGTCCTGGCCATTTTTAACTGCATTGCGCAGATTTTCTTCGATTAGGGTTACGGCCTTCAAGGCACACGCATCTGTGATGGGTGTGGCGGCAGTGGAAACATAGGCTTCAACTGCATGAGTCAGAGCATCCATACCTGTCGCAGCAGTCAGTCCAGGAGGCATACCCGCCATTAAAGCGGGATCATTGACAGACAAAATAGGTGTTACATGAGGTGTAATGATAGCCATTTTAACATGGCGTGTTTCATCCGTGATAATGCAAAAACGGGTTATTTCACTGGCTGTTCCAGCAGTTGTGTTGATTGCGATTAATGGAAGTTGAGGTTTGTTGGATTTGTCAATTCCCTCATAATTTTTGATTTCACCACCATTGGTGGCAAGCAGGGCAATCCCTTTGGCACAATCATGCGGAGAACCACCCCCAAGGGAAATAACGAAATCACAATTATTTTCTTTGAGTATTTTTAATCCGTCATTAACATTTGTTACGGTAGGATTGGGATGGGTGCCATCAAAAACATTTGTTTTAATTCCTTGCTGATCAAGCATATCAGCAATTTTTTTGACTACTCCGTTTTTGCTTAGAAATGAATCTGTAACGATAAGGCCATGCTTGAGACCATGTCCCTGAATGTGGGAAATAGCGTCTTGTAAGGCGTTTTTACCAATAATATTTACAGGTGGAAGAAAGAATGTAGTACTCATAATATTGTATATCCTTTATCACCATTATAGTTTCTTAGAGATATATAAGAGTAATTTAATAAAATTAAAGTCTTTACTCTAAGTAAATAAGGGGAAGAGTCGCGCTCTTTTTATTAAGTATGTTTGTAAATTTTACAAAATTATAATCCCCCGATTATGGGTTTTAATCAAGGGATTACTTTAAAAAACCAAATATTAATTTCTATATTTGAAAAATCGGATGATTACTTTGTCATTTTAGACCCGTCGCTACTTTTTGTTCCAGTTCCGGGTCAATTTTCTGGAAGTGTTCCAACACGCGTTTTTGAATATCCTTTCGAACCATTTGCAGGGATTCAATAAAATTATTGATCAACAGACTCTTTTGTTCTGGTTTCATCAAATGAAACAAGGCCCTTGGATAACTGTAATAGTCCTGGTCAACGCGGTTGTCGTACCTTCCCCCTTCACCGGATGTATAATCCGGGAAATAGTTTTCAGGAGTGTTCGTTTGTTTTGGTGCATCTGGATCGCTGTTTGGTTCATAGTTTGTCATTCCGCCTCCATTATCATCAAAACGCATATATCCATCTCTTTGGTAATTGTTTACAGGGCTTTTTGCGGCATTGATGGGCAGCAGCTGATGATTTGTTCCAACCCGGTACCGTGCGGCATCAGCATAGGCAAATATACGTCCTTGCAACATTTTGTCCGGGGAAACGCCTATGCCGGGAACAACGTTGCCAGGGGAAAAAGCCGCCTGTTCTACCTCGGCAAAATAATTTCCTGGATTACGATTCAATTCAAAATATCCAACTTCATGCAATGGGAATTCTTTTTGTGACCAAACTTTGGTAACGTCGAAAGGATTATCCTTGTGATTCTTTGCCTGTTCAATCGACATAACCTGTATATAGGCTTTCCATCTTGGGAAATGGCCCTCCTTGATTGCATTGAATAAATCCTCGGTAAGGTAATCCGGATTGGAACCGGCTAATTCTCCAGCTTTTTTAGGATCAAGATTTTTAACACCCTGTTCTGTTCTGAAATGCCATTTTACCCAAGTGCGGACATTATCCTTATTGATTAGACTGAAAGTGTGGCTTCCATAACCATGCATGCATCGATAGCTGGCGGGAATACCCCGGTCAGAGAAAAGGATCATGACCTGATGCAGGGCCTCGGGAGATAAAGACCAAAAGTCCCATTGAAAATTGGGATCTTTTAGATTGGATTGAGGATCCCTTTTCTGGGTACGGATGAAATCGGGGAATTTCAGGGGGTCACGAATAAAAAACACGGGAGTGTTGTTTCCGACAAGATCCCAGTTTCCATCTTCAGTGTAGAATTTCAAGGCAAAACCGCGTGGATCCCTTACCGTATCGGCTGATCCCCTTTCGCCTGCAACTTGTGAGAAGCGTGCAAACATCGGGGTTTCTTTACCTATTTCGCTAAATATTTTGGCACAGCTATATCTGGTTATATCTTGGGTAACTACAAATTTTCCGTGAGCGGCCGCCCCTTTGGCATGAACACGCCGTTCGGGTATAACTTCACGGTTAAAATGAGCAAGTTTCTCAACCAGATGGAAATCATCCAATAGAATTGGACCACGAGGTCCAGAGGTTCTGGAATTCTGGTTGTCGGGAACAGGAATACCTTCAGCTGTAGTAAAAACCTTTTTACTCATTTGTAGCTCCTTATTTTATTTTTGTTTCATAAGCCAATTGTTATTTTCTTGACCCAATAATTGTATCATACAATCAATAATTCAAAAG
This sequence comes from Commensalibacter sp. A3DC, assembly GCF_047307945.1. NCBI lineage: Bacteria > Pseudomonadati > Pseudomonadota > Alphaproteobacteria > Acetobacterales > Acetobacteraceae > Commensalibacter > Commensalibacter sp. A3DC. The sequence goes on from NZ_JAXOQA010000095.1 coordinate 4,609, forward strand.
TAACTATTTGAGTTTTAAATATATTATTGGATTATTACTTGCCTGTTTTATGTTTTTATTAAGGATAATTAATATTTATTTATTTATTTGTTAATATTTTATATTGATATTGGCAAATAACGTAATCTTCTGTAAAAGGTTGGTAAGATCAGTATGTTTTGTAATTATTGTTTCG
>NZ_JAXOQA010000096.1:0-4754 GCF_047307945.1 Commensalibacter sp. A3DC
ATATGATGGCCAGCATTAATATTTCGATACAATATGACATAATGTTTGATGTAAAGTGTGGATGAGGACTTTGTGTCTTTGATTGGACATTTACCTGTTTTGGTCAATCTGTGGAAATTATATTGAATATGGGTATTTGAATCCTATTTTAATGATTGTCTTTTAGGGATTGTTCAGGATATAAACAGCGATATTCTGCAATCAGGGATTTAAGAGGATAAGAACAATTAGGATGAAAAGAAAATCTGGTTTTAAAGATGGTTAGAGTTACAGAAGTGAAACTGCCCTTGGATCATGATGAAGCAGATTTGAAACAGGCCTTGTATAATCGTCTAAAACAATTTCCCAGCGAGTATCAGGTAATAAGGCGGGGATATGATGCGCGCCGACGGGGGGACATTCAACTGGTGTATACCATTGACTGTTCCATTGATAATGAAGAGGAATTTTTACGCAATCATTCCCTGGATCGCAATTTATCAAAAACACCAGAGGTTCGGTATCAGTTCGTGATGTCCCGGCAGACTGGTGAAAAAATTGCTAGTCAGGCCAGCTATGTTCGTCCCGTCGTTATTGGTGCGGGGCCTTGCGGGTTTATGGCGGGGTTGTTACTGGCACAGATGGGTTTGCGTCCTTTGATTCTTGAACGTGGGAAACCGGTCAGGGAAAGAACGGTCGACACTTTTGCATTTTGGCGTCAGTCAAAATTCAACCCTGACAGCAATGTCCAATATGGAGAGGGAGGTGCGGGAACCTTTTCCGATGGCAAACTTCATACGCAGATCAGTGATCCGTATCATTATGGTCACAAGGTGTTGACAGAATTTGTCAGGGCAGGTGCGCCTGAGGAAATTCTTTACGTATCCAAACCTCATATTGGTACGTTTCGGTTGGTCAGTATGGTTGAGAAAATTCGTCAGGAAATTGAATCCTTTGGTGGTCAGTACCGGTTTAATACTTATGTACAAAATATTTTGATGAATAAAAATCGCCAGATTGTCGGGGTTCGATTGGCGGATGGGCAGGAAATTCAGACAAATCATATTATTCTTGCGACTGGACACAGTGCGCGGGAGATGATGCATGCCCTTTATGAAGATGGCGTGGAGATTCAGGCAAAACCTTTTTCTGTTGGTGTCAGAATTGAGCATCCACAAATCCTGATTGATAAGGCCCGTTTTGGTTCACAGGCGGGACATCAGCTGTTGGGGGCGGCCGATTATAAATTGGTGCATCATGATGCAGACAAGCGGGGGGTTTATTCCTTTTGTATGTGTCCGGGGGGGGACGGTGATTGCGGCGGCCTCGGAAGAGGGGGGAATAGTGACAAACGGAATGAGCCAGTATTCCAGGGCGGAAAGAAATGCCAATGCTGCAATCGTGGTGGGTGTTCAGCCGGAACGGGACTATGCAGGCCATCCCCTGGCGGGTATTGCCTTCCAGAGAAATCTGGAGCGGAAAGCTTTTCAGCTGGGGGGTGCGAATTACAAAGCACCGGTTCAGCGGGTGGAGGATTTTTTGCTTGGAAGGGTAACCCAGACATTGGGTTCGGTTGTTCCCTCTTATAAACCGGGGGTGAAACCCGATGATCTTGCGGAGATATTGCCTTCATTTGTTATCAATGGAATACGGGAGGCATTACCTGCATTTAATCGTAAATTGTCCGGATTCAATTTTGCTGATGCTGTAATGACCGGTGTGGAAACGCGAACATCCTCGCCAGTTCGTATTCCAAGAATGGATGATGGGCAAAGTGTCAATACTTCCGGACTTTATCCTGCGGGAGAGGGGGCTGGATATGCGGGCGGTATCATGTCTGCGGCCATTGACGGGATAAAGATTGCCGAAAAAGTTGCCCAGAATATCCACGACAATCATCAGTAGATCGAGGGATTACATCCCTACAGACAAACTGTTGGTTTGGGATGTGATCCGGATTCATCTTTGCAACCTTCATAATTAATGTTTCAATGTTCACTTTGATGATTTTTGAATATTGGGTTAAAGTCAGATGATGGGAATGATGAGACAATAAAGGAAAGAAATCTGCATAATGAAAATTCATGCCGCTCAATTGGCTAATCTTGATCAGATAATGGCCATTCAAATGTTATGTTATTATGCGATTGAGCCTGAATCACGGCTTTCTATGGCTTCAAAAATCATTGCCAGTCCTGATACCTGTTTTGTGGTGAAAGAGCGGGACATGGTCAGGGGGTATTTGCTGGCCATTCCCGTCATGTCGGGTGAACCTCCCGCCCTGGATAGCGAAACTTGCGATTTGGCAGGAGGGGCGGATTGCCTTTATCTGCATGATTTGGCCGTTCATCCAGAATCAAGAGGGCTGGGAGTTGGAAGTATTTTGGTGCGGCAATTCATGAATATTGCTCATAAGAAAAAATACCGTCATGCATCCCTTGTTTCCATTCAGGATTCCTTCCGTTTTTGGCAGAAACAGGGATTTGGGGCAATTGTTCCCTCCGAAAAGTTGCAGAGTAAATTGATGACCTATGGTCAGGATGCAATTTATATGGAAAAACTTCTGATTGACATTCCTCAGGAGTAGGATAATTTTATGAAATCCCTGTTTTTTTATTGTATTGCGGCCTTTGCCGAGATTGCCGGTTGCTTTTCTTTTTGGGTATGGGCACGTTTGGGGAAGTCGCCCTTGTGGCTCGTACCTGGAATGGTCAGTTTGGTATTTTTTGCCCTGATGCTGACGTTGGTGGAGGTTGATCTGGCGGGGCGTGCCTATGCTGTATATGGTGGAATTTATATTTTATGTTCCCTGTTCTGGTTATGGATTGTTGAAAATACACGACCGGATCGGTGGGATATTCTGGGAATGCTGATTTGTTTGGCTGGAGTATCCATTATCTTGTTCATGCCCAGGGGCTGATCAACCGTAGGGATCAATGGAATGTGGTTTTGGGACAAAGCGGATTGAATATCGAAATTTAAAAAAATCCCAGGCAAATAATAATAAAATGCCTGGGCAAAAAAGTGCTTAAAATAAATATCAACGTAATAAAAGATATTTCACAAAAGGTTATTAATGAATTCAGTTATAAGAAATTTCTCGATGAAAAAATCAGCCTATAAATTTGAACTCAAACAATGAAATACCAACTACTATGAGCTAATATATGAAATCACATGACTTTTATACAATTTATGACCGATTGCGTCAATATTGATACCTATGATTTTCCTATAAAATTTAGTAAAATAAAAGAGATAACGCTTGGAAAACAAAGGTTTTTTTTTATAAAATGGCAAAATTTCAAAAAAAATTGATCGTTTTTGAAACAATAATAAATATTTCGGAATCGAAAAATAACAGGCTCTTTTATACCACAAGATTTTATTGAAAAATGATGGGAACTGATATCCAGATTTTCAATTTTATCCAGTGACAGGATCATGTCGGATTTATCAAAAAAATACCCAAAAAAGAGATTGTATGAAAAGGGAAAAATCCGGAGACAAAATTCTGGTCAATACAACATTTGCATGAATGAAAATAACACTGTTTATAAAAATACGGAAATAACCTGAAAATCATTGAAAAATCTCATATATTCCCCCGGTAGAAAATGGCTTCTTCAGGGTCATGAAACCGGGGGAAATAAAATTTTTGTATTTTAAAAACAATTAAGCAAGGGAACGGCCACTTACGTGAATCCTGATGGAAATGCTAAATATACGGATAAATTCATTCGTTGGTTCTCCTTAATAATTTAATGGAAATTAAATAAATGCGGCATCCAGCGAACAAACGGACCTGTTCCCCAAATGTGCAGTAAACCGCAGAATGAGAGGGTTGGTTTCTGAATAAAATTTATTTTTGGTGATAGCGAAAGGGCTAACAGTGTGATATAAATTCAAATCAGTCATTGCAGATTCCGTTCAAAACTTGGTCTGTGATGATTAGGTTGGGTAAGATGTTGTAGCATCTTATTCAACCGCATCAAGGCGTTATTCGCCGGATGCTTCTGTTACTATACGTGTAAAATTCCCTTTTGCAAATAATTTTTTAAACGAATTAAAATTTGTCCCATTCCCTTTATTGCGGATAAAAAGGTTATTCGTATCGGAATGGATTCTATATCTGAAATTCGATTTAATGAATTATTTCAAATATATATTAAAATCTGTTTATTATTGTCCATTCAGTTTAATGGCGCAAATGTTATTTCTCCTAACAAAAATTTGATAATTTCGTGATTTGATCGTTTCACGTAGTTAATATATTGTTAAAGATCGTTATATTTATGGAGTATTTTATGATGAATAAATGGGTGGATTACGTAATTACCGAAGTAAGATACAATAATGAACGTTCACATATCGTTGCATTCAAGTGCTGGCGACATATCGGGGCCGAACTGATCGGTCCGGATATACGGTCAAGGGCTGATATCATTAATGCCATTGACAATGAGAACCTGGTTTTTATCACCGAATACAAAGGTGAGGATGGGAAATGGGAAAAGGGCGGTGATGTCGGTATTGTAACGGTTGGAAATGAAAAATTCCTGCGAACCGATGCCAATCCGGAAACCCGTGATAATCTGGGAAATTTGCCCGAATTGTAATGTTCACGTAAATATGTCCAATACATCCAGTTTATCCATTATCGGTTATTTTCATTTAAGCAAATTTTATTAATTTTACCTAGTTATAATGTTAAACAGTTGTGATTAGATCGTTGCGGTGAAATAATGTATTATTTAATATCATTAATTTAAGGA
>NZ_JAXOQA010000097.1:0-4512 GCF_047307945.1 Commensalibacter sp. A3DC
AGTTTATAAAAAAAATCAACAAAAACTTAATAATGAGAATGATAAATTTGGAAAAACAATTTTTTTTCAACAACTTCGTAAATAATGTTGAAGTATTTATTATAAAAACCTCAACATTATAAATAAAATCTATTCAGATTTTTTTTCTAAATTTCTTTTTAATAAACTGCCATATAAAACTTCGTAAATATCCACCCAACGGCCCTGTAAGTGCAGTAATTAAAGTTGTCAGGGCAATTGAATCACGCAATTGCTTTAAATTATGGTTCCGAATCACCTTGGCTTCTATCTCTTCTTCACCAATTTTTGCCTGCAAGGCTAGATAGAAAAAGATACCAGCACACAAAATATCAAAAATTAGGATAATTAATGATGATCCCAAAAAACCAATATGAAACAACCAGCAACACAGCGCCGCCAAAACAGCATGCAAGGAAATTAAAACAAATAATCCAAATACTGCCCCTATACAGCATAACAGGATTTGCTTGCTTACTCTAATTGACTTTTTTTTCAAAAGCAGGAGCTCTGCATCCGCTGCTGCTTTGCCAAATTCAACAATCTTCATGTATATAGACCATTTCTACAACAAATATTACTAGCGCGTCATCCGACCCAGTACAAAACCTATAATCGTGGAGATCAAAACCGCTTTGATCGGTTTGGATTGAACTTTTTTAGAAAGCTGCTCTACTTGTTCTTCTGCAACATCCTTCATATCATCCTTAATCTTATCTGCTTTATCTGCCATTTCAGCCAAGGCAGGATTAAGCTGTTCTTTTGAAGCCATGACATTATCTTGAACCTGATTTTTAATTTGCTTTAAATTTGTTTTTTTTTTCTTGCAAAAAAACATTTTAATTCCTTCTACATATCCGATAAAACTTGTTTTCAAGTTTAATATATATTTAAATTAATAATAATAAAAAAAGACAAGAAATATTATTTATTTTACTTTGAATAATGTAATAAGACTTAATGACAAGATCTAAACATACAATTAGATTTATTACTAATAAATGATATAACTCATAAAATGCTTTTTTTATCTATAATTGCATATTAAAATTACTTGATTTTAATATGCAATTTAATTTTTTCTATTCAAATTTTCCAATTATGGACCAAATATTTCCTTTCTATTTTAACCTAAATTTTATTTACTGCAAAACGCATTGTAAAATAAAATTAATGTACATATACAATGAAAATATCTTGACTTGAAAATAATTTAGGCATAATCCGCACGGAGAGCATTTAATAATTCTTGATTTATTCCCTTACTTAAATATGTTTTAAATGCTACCCATATCATTATCCGTTTCTATCATAAATGGATTATATTATAAACAATATTAGAGTTAATTTTTTAAGATCAAATTGATTGATTCATGTTTTGTGCTTTAAAGAAAATTTTGTCCATAAAAAAAACAAATTTATATTACTCTTTTTTATTTTTCTGGGAATTTACAAACTATCCATTAAAAATTAGTAAAAATGTTTCCTTTTTTCTGAGTGCAACAAGATGATCGCAGAATTTGATTTTTTTGGTGTCTATATCGCCCCTTTTGTTGTTTATGCTTTATTTGCATTCGCCTTAACTGTTATTATCCGTTCTTTCCTGTGGAAAACAGGTTTAATAAAATTATTTTGGCATCTTGCTTTATTTGAAGTAGCTTTATATTTCAGTATCCTATGTTTGCTTATCTTATATGTATAACTTCTGACTTTAAGAATTTGTTTTTCAATCATGGCACCCATTAGTAATATCATCCGCATCATCTTGACCCTAATCATTGTAGCCATGGCTATAATTCTAGGGGTAGCCTTGTGGGACACCTACATGATTGCCCCATGGACCCGTGATGGTCGTGTCAGAGTATACGTCGTTAAAATCGCCCCGGAAATTTCGGGCACCATTGTACAGGTTCCTGTCAGGGACAACCAGTTTGTTCGCAAGGGTGATCCCCTTTTCGTAATTGACCCCTTACGTTTTAAAATCGCCATTCAACAGGCAGAGGCAAATTTGGAAAATGCGGAGGCCAATCTTGCCTTACAACGTCGTAATGCAATGCGTCGCAAAGGATTGGAAGGCATTGTTTCAACAGAAGAAAAAGAAGATTTCAATACAAAGGTTAGAACCGCACAGGCAAGTGTAGATACAGCAAAAGCAGCCCTGACAGAAGCCAAGTTAAATTTGCAGCGTTCCATACTTTATTCACCTGTCAATGGCTATATTACAAATCTTAATTTACGAGTTGGTGATTACGTCAATACAGGCAATTCATATTTATCCGTTATTGATGCCGATTCTTTCTGGGTCTATGGCTATTTTGAAGAAACCAAAATGTGGGGCATTCATGTCGGCGATGTCGCCCGGATCAAGTTAATGGGATATAAACAGATACTGCCCGGACATGTTGTCAGTATTGCCCGTGGTATCAATGACTCTAATGCCAACGCTGATAATTTTGGTTTGCAAAATGTTAATCCCATTTTTACCTGGGTTCGTTTGGCTCAACGTATTCCCGTAAGAATTCATATTGATCATATTCCAGACACGATCCATCTTTCCGCCGGCATGACCGCCACAATCAGTGTCGGCCCACAAACAAGTGGCAGAAAAGGAAAACTGGCCACCTGGTTACAAGATCATCTATGAGTATTTCAAACATGTTCCGTCTAAAATCTATCTGGCAGAAAGCAATTACATTTTCCTTGATTGGATTGAATGCCTGCACGGTTGGCCCCAATTTTCATCGGGATCACATGAAAATTCCGGAACAATGGACTGAAAAAGTATGGAAAAGACCAGCCACAGCCCAAGAGATTGTCCAGGCAGCGAACAACATGCGTCGTTGGTGGGAACAGTTTCATGATCCATTGTTAAATCAACTTGTTGAAAAGGCCATCCAGAACAATTATGACCTTCAGATGGCGGGACAACGGATTTTGGCCGCTCAATCCTTGCGTGATCAGCAGGCGTCTAAATGGTATCCCCAACTGGATGGTTCTGGCGGATTTGGATATCAGACATCTTCCAATACCTTATCCAGCAATATCTCGATATCAAAAGGAAATCCAAATAATGCCGTTATACGTCGTTATGGCGCGACATTCAGCTGGCAACTGGATACATTCGGTTTGATCAGACGAATGGTTCAATCCCAAGAAGAGGCTGTAAAGGCCTCGATCGAGGATAGAAGAGCCGTCCTTTTAGCCATGCTTTCTCAACTGGCCAATAACTATGTAACCCTCCGCACCATGCAGCTACGGTTACGCATAGCGGATGAAAATGTTGCAATCGCCCAATATATCTATAATCTGGCACAAAAACAGTATATTGAGGGTACAGGCACGACTCTAAGCACTGCCCAGGCAGAAGCCGAGCTTGAAACCCAGCGAGCAAGTCGAGAGCCCTTGAAAACCAGCATTACCCAGATTACCCATACAATTGATGTTTTGCTGGGACAAACGCCGGGAACCACGGAAACACTTCTTAAGATAGAACAGCCTTTACCAGACTTACCCCCATTTCCACCCTCCATTCCTTCCATTGCCCTAGCCAATCGTCCAGACATACGTATGGCCGAAAGGCAATACGCCATGGCAACGGCAAATATCGGTGTTGCGGTTGCAGAACTCTATCCACAATTCACCATTGACATGAGTGCGATGCCAACGACTTCTTTTACCAGTCAAATGGCCAATATTGCCAGTCTGGTATCCAGCAGCTTTATCAATCTTTCCATTCCAGGTCTGCATGGTGGCCGCCTTAGTGCCGCGGTTAAGCAAGCGCAGGCTCAGGCAGAAGAGGCACGGTTAAATTACCGTCAAACAATCCTGACATCCCTGAAGGAGATCGAGGATGTTATCGCGGCCTGGGGTGATGATTCAGAACATGTTGATCTGTTGCACAAATCCAAAGTAAGCAGCCAGACTGCCCTTATCCGTGCCCAAAAACTCTATAAGGCAGGACTTACAGGATATCTGGATGTCCTGACCGCGCAACGAACAGCCACAAATGCCGCCAATGAAGAGGCTGTGGCCATTTTGGAACGTTTCCAGGATTCCATCAATTTGTTCACGGCCCTTGGAGCCGGCTGGCAGGGTGTGGATATAACAAAAACGGAACTTCCCATGACCATCGAACAACAAAATCTGTTAGCGAAACTGGTCAAACAATAAAATTCGAAAGCAGTTTTAAAAATTATACTTCAATTATATTAACGTATAACCTGATCCAATTTTATAGTTTTAATTTAAAATTTATTGAAATTTATACTTTCTCTGGTAATTTCAATTGTCCAGATTTAGCCCACTCTAACGCTTTTTTTGAATCTGGATCTTTAAAATTTTTTATTTTCGTCAATATTAAATTAAAATCACCTTTAACTGTATCTAAGTCATTTATAACATTGTAATAATCCGAATAAATATTATTATCTAAAATCCAATGATAAACTGATGAAATAAAATGTAAACTACCCCATAATCCCTGTAACTGTTTAA
>NZ_JAXOQA010000098.1:0-4494 GCF_047307945.1 Commensalibacter sp. A3DC
GAATAAAAGATTTTTATTAAGAAAATTTTAATGAATTTTATTCAAAAAAAGATTTGAAAATTAATATTTATATGAAAAAGAAACAAAAACCACCTTTTAATATATGTTCAAGAAATGATTTAAGGATATATTATAGATAATTTTATTTTATTGCTTAAATATAATGATCGAAAAGATAGATTGTAACTAAGAATCATTTGAAACAAATTTATCTGATCGTAAAATTAATAACAGTATGTTTTAAATTTTTTTATCTTTTGAAATTTGTTGTAGATTTAATATATTCCAAAAGAAAAATTTTAAAAAAAACTGTTTTATTAACAGCTTAATAGATAATTATCAAATATTATTTTGACCAATTCAATGTGATGCACATGGTTATCCAAATATTCAATAAAAAAAATAACGGGTTAACATCTGATTCCAATAAAGAAAAACGCGTAGGATCAAATATACGCAGGGAAATTCTGAGAGCTTTAAAGACAGCTTTTCCTTTAATGTTAAGTGTCATTCCTTTTGGTCTGTTATTGGGGGCGCAGGCAAAGATACATGGATTGTCAACGCTTGAGCTCTGGTTAATGTGCAGTTTAAATTTTGCTGGCGGATCTGAATTTGTCGCGATTAATTTATGGCAAAAAACACCGCCATTATTATTGATTGTTGCGATGACCTTACTGGTGAATTGCCGTCATATTTTAATGGGCGCCACCATGATACAGTTTTGCAAGCATTTTTCATTAAAAAGGATTTTACCATCTTTTTTCTTTTTATGTGATGAATGTTGGGCATTGTCATTGCAGGACTGTTATCACAGGTTAAAAAAAGTCATTAGTCCATCTTTTAGCTATATATTTTATATGACTGTAGGAGTTTCTTTGTATCTTGTCTGGGTTACAAGTGCCGTGATAGGAATTTTATTGGGGCCTTTATTTGGCAATCTTTTGCATTATGGATTTGATATGGCGTTTGCAGCCATATTCATTGTTTTACTTCGTGGTATGTGGCTGGGATGGCGAAAAGGCATTATCTGGGCAAGTAGCCTTATAACTGCCTGTATAGTGTATATGTTTGTGCCTGGGGAATGGTATATTATTGCGGGTACTTTGACCGGAATAATATTTGTCTTTCTGGTTCCCAATCACATGCTGCAGGCATCAAAAAATGTTTAGTACCTACATTAATGAACACGCTTTTCTGACGATTATATTCATGGGGATGGTAACATATCTGACACGAATTGGTGGATACCTTGTTTTTAGTAAATATGATCATCCCCGATTAAAGAACATATTGGAAATTGTTCCTGGATGCGTAATGATTTCCTTGATCGCACCTTATTTTGTTACAGGACGGATGGCAGATATGATTGCATTAATCTTTACGGTAACGGCGGCTATTCGATGCTCTTTTTTGGTTACACTGATTATCGCGATAGGATCAGCTGGATTATTACGATATCTTCTAGGTTAAATACGCCATAATCCAGCTTGTTATGTTTTATATTTTTAGGCAATAGCTACCTGGTTTATTGAGTTTTTAAATCCAATATCTGAACCATGTGCTTTTTGAATAATTTCTTGCAATTTTTCAAAAGCACGGGTTTCAATCTGACGGATACGTTCTCTGGAAATTTTATAGACTTTTGAAAGTTCTTCCAAAGTTGCAGGTTTATCTTTTAACCTACGCTCCGTTAATATTTCACGTTCTCTGGGTTTTAAGCCTTCCATCGCTTTTTGTAGAATATTATGACGTTGGGATAGTTCTTCACGTTCGGCATAGCTCTCTTCCTGGTTAATGGCGTCATCAACCAGCATATTCTGCCATTCGTTATAATCACTGTCGTTTCCCATAGGGGTATTTAGGCTGTGATCTTGAGCGCTTAACCGTTGATTCATACTTTGAATCTCGGATGTAGTTACCCCAAGTTTCTCCGAGATTGTTTCCAATTGTTCCGGGGTTAGATCAGTGTCACTAAAGGCCTTAATCTGGCTTTTAACGCGACGTAAATTGAAAAAAAGCTTTTTTTGAGCAGCGGTTGTCCCTATTTTAACCAAAGACCAGTTGTGAAGAATATATTCCTGAATGGCCGCTTTAATCCACCAAATTGCATAGGTTGTAAACCGGAACCCACGGTCTGGATTAAAACGTTGGATGGCTTGAAGCATACCTATATTTCCCTCACTTATCAATTCATTCAGGGGCAAGGCATAGCGTTTGTATGTTGTGGCTATTTTAACGACTAATCTTAAATGTGCATTGATCAATTTATGTGCAGCCTGTATATTTCCCTCCTCTTTCCACTGTTTCGCATAGGTGAATTCCTCTTCAGCTGTTAAGAGGGGAAATTTGCGGATATTCTGGATATATTGTGTAATGTTGTTTTCTGGCGTGATATCTAACATTGAAGGAACCATTGATTTGTACCTTTATGATGTTATGGTCTGCGTAAAACAGAACACATGTCTTGTTGATCTTTATTGTATTTTTAATTAATGCAGTTGACCCACATTTATATTTTATGAAGTTTGTTTTGTTTACGAACATTGTTATATCAGACTAATTTAGTCCTGTCAAAAAAAATAACATAAAAATAAAGTATATTTTCATCGATAAATTCGATTATAGGTAATAAAAATTGAACTGGTTAATATTTATAGAGTTTAAAACATGTATTTTACAAAATTTTAATCTTTATAATTAATAATTTATTACTAAAATTTTAACAAGTTCTTTTTTTCTTTGCAAGAGTGTTTATTTCGAATCGAAAAATAAGGATTTATTATATCTTTATTTTTCCGTAGTTATTTTCTTTATTAAACGTTCCATATCCTGGGGCAATGATGTTTCAAACTCATGATATTTATTGCTTATGGGATGATTAAATCCTAAAAGTGTCGCATGCAGGGCCTGTCTGGGAAAATCAAGAAGTTCATTTCTTTGATCTATGGGTAAGATTTTTGCAATGGCGGGAATCCGCTTAAGATATACGGGATCACCTATTAAGGGGTGACCTTGTTTCGATAAATGCACACGAATCTGGTGAGTGCGTCCTGTATCAAGTTTACACTGAATAAAGCTTACAGCTGGATTTATTATTTTTTGAATTTTATAATTTGTTTTGGCATATTTTCCACCTTTTTTGACAATTGTCATTTTTTTACGATCATAGGGGTCACGACCGATATTTCCCTCAATAGACCCTGGACTTGGGTTTGGTATTCCCCAACAGATGGCATGATATAACCGGTTTATGGTTCGATCTGCAAAATCAGCGGATAGTTTGCTTAAGGCTTGTTCAGATTTTGCGACAACCATTACTCCAGAAGTGTCTTTGTCCAGCCGATGAATGATTCCGGGACGTTTTTCTCCTCCTATTCCTGACAGGCTGTCTCCACAATGCGCCAAAAGAGCATTGACCAAGGTACCATTTTCATTTCCCGGGGCTGGATGTACAACTAATCCAGCCGGTTTATTGATTACGATAAGATGATTGTCTTCAAATAGAATTTCCAGGGGAATGTCCTGAGGTATCAATGAATACTCTTTTACTTCAGGGATTTGCAATTCAATTTTATCATTTGTTTTAATGGGAGTTGATGGATTTTTAACAGGGACATGATTACGTTTACAATGTCCTTGTTCAATGAGTGCTTTAATTCTTGATCGTGAATAATTTTGATAGGTTTTGCTTAAAAATCGATCAAGTCTTAAATTATTGTATTTTTCTTGAACTGAAGTTACAAGCAAAGTTGAGTCGATCGTGTTTGAACCATTCATACAGAAAGTACCTTAATGTCAATGAATATATCCCTTGAAAACAAAGATTCTTTATCACGAAAAAATAAAGGATTGTTAGCTTTAGTTGTATTTTTGGGAATTCTGATAATAATGGCCACAACGATACTGGTTTTCGCAATTATCAGTCGTATAACTCATAAGAAAAACGATTCTGTCATGATTTATGAAAATTCACTAAAAATTACACGTCCAATCAGTATATTGCAAGAACCTAAAGGGACACGGATAGAAAAGGTCACACGTCAGTCTGACAGGATGGTATTGATAACATTGAGAGGTGGAGGGCCTGATCGTTTGATTTTCTGGGACATTGATCAACAAAAAAAGGTGGCGGAAGTTAAAATTATCGATTCGGGGATTGATGATAAATAGTTTGTTAATTGAAAAAGAATTTTTATGAAACACCTTGCATATATTCGGATTTATAATATGAATAGTTATTGCAATTATCAAATAAAAAAACAAGAAATAATATATGTATGGATTTTTATACTTTGTTTTACTTTATAAAAAAATGTAATATTTTGATATTTTAATGACAATTGAGAAAAATAGTATATAATTGAATTATAACAATCATTTAAAGGAGAATTGTTATGAGTAAACATGAAGTATCAAAAAAAGAAGCTCACAAAGCTGCCGAAACGCTAAGGGATCCTAAAGCTAGTAAATGTGATAAATCCGAAGCAGGTTCTG
>NZ_JAXOQA010000099.1:0-4146 GCF_047307945.1 Commensalibacter sp. A3DC
AATTTTGGTAAAGTAGTGAATATTTTTGGTTACTTTAAAAGTTTTGCAAGGTTTGCTTTTTATTGGAATTAATTTTTTTTATTAAAAAACTCTAAAAAAATTTAAATAAATATAAGTTAAATAAACGATGTATAAGTAACCAGTTTTATAATTTTTTGTATAAAATTTAATTATAAGGTGAATATTATGTATTTTAAATGAAAAAATCTTTGAAAAACACTTGCAATTTTTTTAATTTTTTTTAAAAACAAGATTGTCTTTTGGTGGTGTTATCTGCTAAGAGGAAATAAGCAAGCGAGAGTGACGGAACGGTAGACGTAGTCGACTCAAAATCGACCGCCGCAAGGCGTGGGGGTTCAAATCCCCCCTTTCGCACCAATTCACGTTATCTATTAACGTGCAATGAATGGTTATTAACGCTTATGTCAAGATTATCCATATCTCCCAAACCTCAAAAAAAACCTGAAAATCCATGTTTCTCATCTGGTCCTTGCGCAAAACGTCCCGGATGGAATATCAATGTTTTGCAAAATGCCCTGGTAGGACGGTCACATCGTTCCAAGGAAGGGCGGGCCAGGTTACATGATGTCATCCACCGCTCTGCTGAAATACTTGATGTTCCTGAAGGATGGAAATTGGGTATTGTTCCCGCTTCAGATACCGGGGCTGTTGAAATGGTTTTGTGGGCTTTGCTAGGGTCTCGTCCTGTTGATGTGCTTTCTTATGACAGTTTTTCTGCGGAATGGGTTACCGATGTTGTTGAACAGTTAAAACTGCCCAATACCAATATTATTCATGCAGAGTATGGTGAATTGCCAAATCTGGATGAAATTCAGTGGGATAATGATGTTGTAATGGTGTGGAATGGAACGACTTCGGGTGTTAAAATTCCAAATGGGGATTTCATTCCTGACCATCATGATGGATTGGTTATTTGTGATGCGACCTCGGCTGTTTTTTCGATGGATCTGCCATGGTCGAAACTTGATGTGGTAACGTGGTCCTGGCAAAAGGTTTTGGGTGGGGAAGCCGCGCATGGAATGCTTGCTTTATCCCCACATGCAGTGAAACGTCTTGAGGAAACGGAACAGTTAAGACCCTTGCCTAAAATATTCCGTGTATTGAAACAGGGAAAATTGAACGAAAAAATTTTTGAGGGAGATACAATCAATACCCCGTCAATGCTTTGCGTTGAAGACGCGCTGGATGGTTTGAGATGGGCTCAATCTGTCGGGGGATTGGCAGGATTAAAACGTCTTAGTGAAAATAATCTGAGGATTGTCAGTCAATGGGTTGCTAAAACGGCATGGATTGAATTTCTTGCAAAAGATGAGAAGTATCGCTCACATACCTCTATTTGTTTAAAAATTGTGGATCCTTGGTTTGTCGCGTTGGATAATAAAAGTCAGAAAACGGTTTTATCGAAACTGACTGGGCTTTTGGCTGAGGAACAGGTCGCTTATGATATTGCCAGTTATCGTGATGCTCCTCTGGGATTGAGGTTATGGGGTGGGGCAACGGTGACTGCTGCATCTATGGAGGCCCTGTTACCTTGGCTTGATTGGGCGTTTGCGATGGTAAAGGCGGATGGCTGAATCATACGGGAAGATGATTAAAGGTAAAAAGCAACTATACATATGATTGATGATCTGGAAATAAGTAACGCATTGCTCCCCGTTGGTTTTTGCGATGTCTTGCCCTCTGATGCTGAGACAGAAGCGCATGGCTTGCAAAAAATGATGAATATTTTTGCTAATTACGGTTATGATCGGGTCAATCCACCTTTATTGGAATTCGAACAGAGTCTTCTTGCGCATGCGGGCAAAGGAATTGCAGAGCAAACTTTTCGGATAATGGATCCAGAAACACGTTATATGATGGGCTTGCGCGCAGACATTACACCTCAGATTGCCAGAATTGCTGCGACACGATTAATCAATTCACCACGTCCTTTGCGGTTGTCGTATGCCGGTCTCTGTATCTGGGTTAAAGGGGCAAGACATTCAGCAGCCCGTCAAATTTTACAGACTGGCATTGAATTGATTGGCATCGATAATGCACAGGCTGATGCCGAGGTGATTCTGGTGACTGCACAGGCATTACAGGCGCTTGGGATTCAGGCCTTCAGTTTTGATTTAATGATGCCGCAGCTAGTACAGGCAATTATTTGCCCGGAAAATTTTACCTCTGCACAATTGGGTGCGTTAATGCGTGCATTGGATCGTAAAGATGTTGCCGCCGTAAAATATTATGGCGGGGATTATTCGGATATTTTGACAGCTATGTTGCAGGCGGCAGGTCCTGCGGATCAGGCTATTGGCGCATTGCGAAAATTAGATTTCCCAGCAGAGGCCCAACGGTTGTTTGAACGGTTGTTGGCTTCTGTAAAAGCGGTGCGAAATCAAGATCCGGATATTGAATTGACTATTGATCCTGTTGAATTTAGAGGCTGGGATTATCATACAGGATTATGTATTTCCGTTTATGCTGATGGTATTAGTGGTGAAGTTGGTCGGGGTGGAAGATATCTTTCCAATAATCAGGAACCTGCTTGTGGTTTAACCCTTCGTCCAGATATTTTGTTGCAAAGAGCGGAAAGACCTTTGAGCAAATCAAGAGTTTTTGTTCCCTATGATTGTCATAGAATTGAGGAGTTGAGCAAACTGCATGAAGAGGGATATGTTACATTAATGAGTTGTGCGGTTGAAGGCGATCCTGAAGAAGAGGCTCATCATTTAAATTGTCAATATATATACAAAAAAGGAAAGTTGTTTCCTTTGTAATTGGTGTAAGCGCTTTAATCATTTAATATTTGTGTAATTTTATAAATAAGGTTGTTTAGATAAGGAAGTCTATATGTCCAGTGTTACCATTGTCGGTTCCCAATGGGGAGATGAGGGAAAAGGAAAGATTGTTGATTGGCTGGCCAGTCAGGCAGATGTTGTAGTAAGATTTCAGGGCGGACATAACGCTGGACATACCCTGGTTATTGATGGAAAAAGTTATAAATTATCATTATTGCCTTCCGGTGTAGTCAGGCAAAAAATTAGTATTATTGGCAATGGGGTTGTTGTTGATCCACAGGCCCTGTTAAATGAGATTGCCAAGTTTAAAGATCAAAATATCGAAATTACTCCAGATATTTTAAAAGTAGCCGAGAATTGCCCTTTGATTTTGCCTTCTCATGTGGCCTTGGATCAGGCTCGTGAAAAAGCACGTGGAGAACATAAAATTGGAACAACCGGTCGAGGTATCGGACCCGCTTATGAAGATAAAGTGGCGCGTCGTGCCATTCGCTTGTGTGATTTGACAGAACCGGAAACGCTAGATTGGCGTTTGGATGAGTTATTGGCTCATCATAATGCCTTATTGGTATCATTGGGTGAAAAAACATTTTCAAAAGATGAAATTCTATCCTATCTCAATACTATTGCTGTAAAGGTTTTACCTTTTATGGCACCCGTTTCAGAATTAATGGCAAGTTATATTAAGGATAATAAATTTGTGCTATTTGAAGGGGCACAGGCCATAATGTTGGATGTAGATCATGGAACCTATCCTTTTGTAACCAGTTCAAATACTGTGCCTGCTCAAACGGGGATTGGTAGCGGTACAGGTCCACGGACAGGCGGATACATACTTGGAATTGCCAAGGCCTATACGACAAGAGTTGGTGCAGGGCCATTTCCAACCGAGCTATTTGATGAAACTGGAAAATATTTAGGTGAAAAAGGTTACGAGTTCGGTACGGTAACAGGACGGCCAAGACGCTGTGGATGGTTCGATGCTGTACTGGTACGTCGTGCAGTTCAAGTTGGTGGATTGGATGGTTTGGCCTTGATGAAACTAGATGTTCTGGACGGCTTAAAAGAGGTCAAAATTTGTGTCGGGTATCAATTGGACGGTCAGAATATAGAGCGTTTTCCATATACTTTGGAAGCGCAAAAAAGATTGAAACCTATTTATGAAACGATGTCAGGATGGAATGAAAAGACCTCTGGTATTCGGTCAAAGAAAGAATTGCCGGCAGCAGCAAGAAATTATATTGAACGTATTGAAGCATTGACAGGGGTTAAGGTTGCTGTCATTTCAACCAGTCCTGAACGTGAAGATACAATATTATCCGAGAATTTTTTGCCAAACTAA
>NZ_JAXOQA010000100.1:0-3999 GCF_047307945.1 Commensalibacter sp. A3DC
ACTATTAACTGTTTGTTAAAAATATAAATAAATTATTGATTTATGTTTGATCAATGTTCATTATTATTGAACATTGATTGTAAATAATATGTAACAAACTTTGAATCATTCAAGAAACTATTCTATTCTTCATAAAAAGCGCAAAGTTTGTTTCCATCAGGATCACGAAGATAAGCCAGATATTTATTTGTTCCTTTGCGTAAACCTGGAGGATCCTCAATTGACACACCACCATTGGCTATTCCTGTGGCATGGAATTGATTGACCTGTTCGGGAGAGTTCATTTGAAATCCGATAGTTCCACCATTGGAATAAGTTGCAGCCTGTCCGTTGATTGGCTTGCAAATAATCAGTTTTTGACCATCCTTCGCATAAAAAGGGCGCCCCTTTTTATCAAATCCTGAATCGGAAAGATTCATAACCTTGAAAATAGCATCATAGAATTTCTTTGCTTTTTCTATATTGTTGGTGCCGACGCAGATGTGACTGAATAACATGTTTATTTCCTTATAAAATTACTTGATTTGTATAAATAGGTTAGAATTGATATTGCCTTTTCACAATGAATTTTTTAATCTTTTGATTGTTTTTGAAGAAAAATGAGAGAAATTAAATCGTATCTCTTCTTGAGACCCTCCAAATTCTTCACCCTTTGCAATAATTATTTTTTGTTTTAACCATTCCTGTAAAAGGGTGGACAATTCCTTGTTTTTGTCTGGAGGACATTTTGAATAGAGATAAAGTCCACCTTTTGGAGGTTGAAATTGGAACAGAGATTGGTAATTTTGATCCAACCAATGACATAGATTCTTTGCTTTTTTCGAAAGTTTTTTCTGTAAAAAATTGAAATGATTATCCATTTGATGGGTTAAATAATATTGGGCAAGTAATTGTGGTAAAACACTTATTCCACCCTCGATTTGACGTCTAACATTGGCAAGTTGATGGATAATGGGACGAGGGGCTATAATCCAACCAACACGGATTGCTTTACCAATATATTTAGATAAAGAACCAAGATATATAACCTGTTTGTATTTGTCATACATTTTGATAGATCTACAATCAGTATTCTCATCAAACGAAAGTAGGCTATATGCATCATCTTCAATAAGAGGAATTTGATTATCATGACAAAGCCGTAGGATTTCTTTTTTACGAAAAGATGAAAGGATTGAACCGGTTGGATTTTGAAAAACTGGATTTAAAAAAATCATTTTTACGGGATGTTTACGAATCAATTTCTGGAGTATTTCTGGGTTCACCCCATTTTGATCCAGTGCAGCAGGATGAACACGTAAACCGGAAGCTTGAAAAATGGGAAGTCGGAAAAAAGAGGAAGGGGTTTCTACCGCAATATGATCGCCTGGTCCTAACAAGGTTTGAGTCAATAAAAAAAGGGCCTGCTGAGTTCCAGTTGTAATTAGAATTTCGGATAGGTCAACTGATATACCTATACGTTTTTTCATATGATATTGAACGGCCTGGCGAAAGGAATAAAGACCTAGAAGAGTAGTTTCATCATCTTGTTCTAACGATAGAACATGTTGCCAGGGTAAATCGGTAGGATCAATTTTTGGTAAAAGGGAAGGTGCAAGATCACCAGTTGCCATATCATTAAGGTTGATATGCTTTTCCTGAGCCTTTTTACGTAATTCTTGTATATGAATTTGATAGGGATCTCGCTGATATTGGGTATATACCGATTTGACAGGATACCAATTCATTGATGGATAAAGATTTATTTCATGTTTGAGCGGATTTACATATGATCCACTGCCTATTTTTCGAATTAATAATTTTCGATCTGTCAATTCGTTCAATGCACGGATAACAGTTGAACGATTGATGTTCAGGAGATGGCTCAACTGCCTTTCAGAAGGCAATCGTTCACCAGGACCCAGGGTACCATTTATAATGGCTTGCTGAATAAGATGAATAAGTTGTTGATATAACGGTTTATTGGAAGAGGAAGACAAAGTCCACATGATGATCAAACCCTGAATACAGAGACATGATATAATATTAATATTTTTTTTACTATATTATTTTTTTATTATCATTATGGAATTATTTCCATTGCTGGATATTATCAAGCTAGGTTTTTGGTTATAAAATATATCCCTTTCAAAATTGCCGATTGTATTTGTTGTAAAGGTATCGAACGATCTTTCTATTATCCCTTCTACAAACGGGAAACTTTTTGTCAAATTTATAATTCCAGTTGATCCGACATTGGTTATTAGTCATGGCACTTTTTAAGTGAGGATTATATATAAATTGGATGGGTTTGAATCATACCAATTGGATGTTTTAATTCCCTGAATGTTTATGCATGATAATCTTAATTTAAACCGGAGAATATATTAATGAATAAAAAAGTAGGATCTGAAAGAGTAAAACGTGGTATGGCCCAAATGCAAAAGGGTGGGGTCATTATGGATGTTGTGAATGCAGAACAGGCAAAGGTAGCAGAAGCAGCGGGTGCAGTTGCCGTGATGGCTCTGGAACGGGTTCCTTCTGATATCCGTGCTGCTGGAGGGGTGGCTCGTATGGCTGATCCAACTATTGTCGAGGCTGTTATGAAAGCGGTGACTATTCCTGTAATGGCAAAAGCCCGGATTGGTCACATTGCCGAAGCTCGCGTACTTGAAGCGATGGGTGTTGATTATATTGATGAAAGCGAGGTTCTTACACCTGCAGATGATGAATATCATTTGCTGAAAAGTGAATATACAGTGCCTTTTGTGTGTGGATGCCGTGATTTAGGTGAAGCGTTGCGCCGTATCGGAGAGGGTGCCTCTATGTTAAGAACCAAGGGGGAACCGGGCACAGGTAATATTGTTGAAGCTGTACGTCATATGCGCAAGGTTCAGTCACAAATTCATCATGTAATGGGATTGAAAGACGATGAATTGATGGTATATGCACGTGATCTTGGTGCACCTTATGAATTGGTTAAACAGGTTAAACAACTTGGCAAATTACCTGTTGTAAATTTTGCTGCGGGTGGTGTGGCAACACCTGCGGATGCGGCCTTGATGATGTCATTGGGTGCTGATGGCGTTTTTGTTGGATCCGGTATATTCAAATCAGAAAATCCCGAAAAATTTGCCCGTGCAATTGTTCAGGCCACAACTCATTATGAAGATTACAGATTGATTGCCGAATTATCCAAAGGGTTGGGTGTGCCAATGAAGGGTATTGAAATGAGCAAATTATCAGTGGATGAACGAATGCAAGAACGGTCCCACTAGGTTTTGGGAAGGGGGAAATTTGAATTTCCCCTTTATAGGAATTTTTATAATGTTGATTAAAAAGGTATATATGAATTATAATGCATAAAAAAATTGGGGTTCTTGCGTTACAAGGAGCAGTGAGTGAGCATATTGCCCAGTTGCAGGGATTGGGTGCTTTGGGAATTGAGATCAAAACAGCAGAAGATCTTAAACTGGTAAAGGGATTGATTATACCTGGTGGTGAATCAACAGCAATTAGCCGTTTGATACAAGAAGTTGGACTTTATGAACCAATACGTGATTTTGCAAGAAAAAATCCGGTTTTTGGTACTTGTGCAGGCTTAATTTTGTGTGGTTCCTCTATTACAGATGGTGGAGAGAAATTAAAACCTTTAAATTTGATCGACATTGCCGTAACACGTAATGGTTTCGGTCGTCAGATTGACAGTTTTGAAGTTGATTTGGATATAGGGAATATAGGAAAAAATATTCCTTCCGTTTTTATTCGCGCCCCTTATATTGCTTCAGTTGGTGAAGATGTCAATGTCCTGGCGGAATATGATAAAAAAATCGTTATGGCGGAACAAGGCAATATTCTAGTTTGTTCTTTTCATCCCGAATTGACGGAAAACAATCAGGTTATGGATTATTTTATGTCCAAAATTGAAAGTTGATGAAATTTATAAGCTAACCGTTCCTTTGTTTTCTTTTCAATGCAAAAAAGCCAGCATGATGAAGTAATTGCTGGCTTTTTTATTTA
>NZ_JAXOQA010000101.1:0-3358 GCF_047307945.1 Commensalibacter sp. A3DC
TTCCAAACGTGCAATAAATTCGGCAAATAAAGTTTTTTTTGCAAAATAAGCCTGATGCATTTGCAAGGAATTTGTTTCCCCTGCCCAACGCAGATCCCGAAATAAAGCCAATGAAGAGCGATAAACAATTTCAATCGCCTCCTTATCAATAGTGGGTAAGGCAAAACCAGCCCGTTGCATCAAACTTGCACATGATCTTAAATCAGGTAATGGAGAAATATGCGGCAAAACAGCACCACAATATTCCATTTCAACTTCAGCCATTACGGTTCGTAATAAAGAAAGAGTCGGAAGTATAGGAATTGCCGCCAGGAAAAGACCATCAGGCTTCAAAATTCTTCGAATTTGTAATAAAGTACCAGGCAAATCATTAACCCAATGCAAGTTAAAATTCGCAATAACCAGATCAAAGCATCCTGATTTAAAAGGCAAGAATTCTTCATCCATACAGATTTTCGAATTTACATTCATTGAGACCAAACCTGCCGACAAATCAGCCGATATCACCTTTATTTTTCTATTTTTTAAATAGGAAGAAACATACCCTCGCCCTCCGATTTCTAAGGCAAATTCAAAGGAACGATTTATATCGTCAAGTCGTTCCAGTAACCGATCCGTACATTGTTGAAAGATATCCTGTATTTCAAAATGATATAAAACAGATCTATCTCGATGCAATTTCAGAAGAGAACGGTTAAATAATAATGGAACATTCATGGCATATATCATTTGATAGATAACAAAAAGGATACAATCGCTAGACTGTATCCTTTTTATAAAAAAATAGAAACCAGTTAAAATTCTAATCTCAATTTATTCTTCTGGAAATTCCACACCAGAAGCCTTTAACTGAGCTTTTAAAGCATTTTTCAATCGCTCCAATCCCTCATCAGATGTACTTTCCGCTCGTGCCACTAAAGCAGCTTGGGTGTTGGAAGCCCTTAAAAGCCACCATCCATCTTCTGTATTCACCCTTACACCATCAATCGTCACGACATTGGCCTTCTCTTCCTTTAACCGTTCAGCCACTTCACGGACAACGGTGAATTTACGCTCATCGGAACAATCAAAACGAATTTCAGGAGTAGAAATT
Organism: Commensalibacter sp. A3DC; assembly: GCF_047307945.1. Taxonomy (NCBI): domain Bacteria; kingdom Pseudomonadati; phylum Pseudomonadota; class Alphaproteobacteria; order Acetobacterales; family Acetobacteraceae; genus Commensalibacter; species Commensalibacter sp. A3DC. The sequence continues at coordinate 1,094 of NZ_JAXOQA010000101.1, forward strand.
GCTTTGGGTAAAGACTCTGTTACTTCTGATAAAGGACCCTTTAACCGAGCGACAATATCAAGCGTTCTGACTGCAACGTATAATGCGTCGTCAAACCCGTACCATTTATCTGCAAAGAAAATATGACCAGACATTTCCCCACCGAGAACAGCCTTTGATTCAGCCATTTTGGCCTTGATCAAGGAATGTCCAGTACACCACATCAAAGGATTTCCACCCGCTTTTTGAATTTCATCAAAAAGAATTTTGCTTGCTTTAACATCAGCAACAATCGTTGCCCCTTGATTACTTGCAAGAATATCACGACTAAAAATAACCATAAGCTGATCACCCCAAAGGATATTACCTTTGTCATCAATCACGCCAATACGATCAGCATCACCATCAAACGCAATACCAATATCAGCCTTGCGATTGGCCACCTCTTTCTGAAGCTGAACAAGGTTTTTGGGAACAGTAGGGTCTGGACTATGAGCAGGAAAATCGCCGTCTATCGTTCCATTCAAAACAATATGTTCACCGGGCAACTTCTGAACCAAACGGGTTAGAATATCACCAGCAGCCCCATTACTGTTATCCCAGACAACACGTAATTTCCGTTCAGTTCCCCCAAAATCTTCCAAAAGCCGATTAATATAATCTTCTGAAACATCAACCTTACGAACCGTACCATTACCCTCTGGAACCACATCACCAGCCGCAACCTGTGCCCCTAAATCCTGAATCTGCTTACCAAAAAACGGTTTGCCACCCAGCATGAATTTCATCCCATTATATTCTTTGGGATTATGACTGGCCGTAACCATAACAGCACCATCAGCCTGCATAACTGTTGAAGCAAAATAGAGCATTGGGGTCGGACCACGACCGATACGGACAACTTCCAAACCGCTTTTCTTTAATCCATTTACCAGAGCGGCCTCTAAATCAGGCGAACTAACCCGACCATCATAACCAACAACAACCTTTTTTCCATTTTTCCTTGCAACCAAACTGCCAAAGGACCGTCCGATCGCATAGGCATCCTCGACAAAAAAAGTCTGTTCATAAATGCCGCGAATATCATATTCTCGCAGGATTGTCGAATTAATTACACGTTGATGTTCCATTATTTAACCTCTTCATGGGCATATTTCTGTATTATCTTACGCATGGCCGGAGCTAGGTCGGGACGTTTCAAAGCAAAGGCAACCTGAGCTTCTAGAAATCCAGATTTGCTTCCACAATCATACCGAACCCCATTATATCTCAACCCATGAAAAGGCATTTGTCCAATCAATTTTTCCATAGAATCTGTCAATTGAACTTCATTTCCTGCACCTTTTTCCATTTTAGAAAGATATTTCATAATTTCAGGTGACAAAATATAACGTCCAATAATTGAAAGATTAGAGGGAGCCTGTTCAGGCTCCGGCTTTTCTACAACCCCGGAAATCGTGACCAGTTTTCCATCATCCTTTTCAATATCCACAATACCGTAACTGGATGTCTTTTCACGAGGAACCTCGGTAACAGCGACAACGTTTCCACCATATTCATTATAAACTTCAACCATTTGTGCCAAACATCCTGGCGCTGCCATAATCAAATCATCCGGTAATAAAATGGCAAATGGATCATCGCCAACAAATGTACGAGCACACCATATTGCATGCCCCAACCCTAATGGGGACTGCTGACGCAAAGCGGTTAAAGAACCTGCCTCGATACTAGATGGATGGAGAGCCTCTAGAGACTCTTTTTTACCTCTTTGTCGCAATGTATCCTCAAGTTCATAAGCAACATCAAAATAATCAATTAGAGAATCTTTTCCTCGACCTGTAATCAGACAAAACTGTTCAATTCCTGCCGCACGCGCCTCATCCAGTGCATATTGAATCAATGGACGATCAACAACAGGCAACATTTCTTTTGGCATTGATTTTGTTGCGGGCAAGAAACGTGTTCCTAAGCCAGCGACAGGTAATACAGCTTTTTTTAAAGGTTTAATCACAGAACTCTACCTTGAAATTTAATAATAAAAAACAAATATGTTAATGTCTAATTTAGAACAAAACAAATATTATTTCACAATTTGATAAGAATATGTAGAAATTATGACAAGAAGGCCACATTCAATAATTAAGCGCGGAATTCCCTTTTAATTAAATACCTATATGTGAATCTTAATCAAATTATGTCTAATAATTTACGCGCAATAATGCTACCATAGTAAAACTAAATTTTAACAGAAAAATTTGTTTTTTCAAACTTCCCAGAAATGAT
>NZ_JAXOQA010000102.1:0-3351 GCF_047307945.1 Commensalibacter sp. A3DC
AAAATTTTTAAAAAAATTAATTGTAGACAATTTATAATAAATGAAAAAAATAATTTTATTATTCATTACAAATTTTTTGAAAACCAACAGTTTAATCAATCACATCTAATTTTAATTGTTGCGGAAGTTACGTTACCACAATGTTATAAATATCGTGTACAGCAAAAAAAAGAATATTTTGAAAAATTGGGATGGCAATGCAGAATTGTTGACTGGAGAAATCAAAGTGAGGTTTTGTCAGTCTTACAAATTTGTAAAGAAGTGATTTTTTACAGGGTTCCTGCTTTTCAAAATGTTTTGGATCAGATTTCTGAGGCTAAACGATTGGGTTTAAAAACCTGGTGGGAAGTTGATGATTTAATATTTGATAAAAAATTATATTTACAATGCGGGTTTATGAAATATTTACCCAAAGAGGAGTTGGATTTATTACTTTTTGGATCAGGATTATTCCGTAAAGCGTTATTGGCTTGTGATCATGCAATTGCCTCTACATCCTCTTTGGCACAAAATATACGACAGGTTGGAGTTCATGAAGTTAAGGTTATAGAAAATGCCCTGGATCAAAATACTTTACGAATTGCTTCAGACCTTTATCCACGTAAATTGGAAATAGATGGTGATCTTAAGAAAAAAGATGAAATAATTGTTCTTTATGGATCCGGGACTAAAACTCATAATGCTGATTTTCTGATTGCGGCCGATGGAATTATTTCGGCACTTATTCATGAAAAAAAATTAAGATTATGGATAATAGGGGAACTTGAATTACCAAATCAATTTGAGGATTTCAAAAACCAGATCTGTTATTTTTCTTTTCGGTCCTATGATCAATACATGAAATTATTGGCACATGCTGATATAGCCATAGCACCGTTGGAAGATATTGCCTTTAATGATGCTAAAAGCAATATTAAATTTTTAGAGGCATCCATTTTAGGTATTGTCTCTGTTTGTTCTCCCCGAAAGAATTTCAAAGAAATAATTCGGGATGGTGAAAATGGCTTTATTGCTAATTCGACATCTGAATGGAAGGAAAAAATATGTTTACTGGCTGGGAACTCCCAGTTACGTCAACGTTTAGGACGACAGGCTTATTATGATGTCTTAAAGGATTATTCTCCCGATACAATTTTAAAAAAACAGGTTGAACCTATTTTTGGAATACCGAATAAACAAGTCAGGGATAAATTAAAGATTTTGGTGGTTAATCTTTATTATGCACCATATTCTTACGGTGGTGCCACCATGGTTGCAGAGGAAATGTCCTGTCGGATACAAAAAAAAGAGAATACTGAAATAGCAATTTTTACCTCCCGACCTTTTTCACAACATAAAGGATTAAGGCGTTATTGTGATAATGGATCCTTGGTCTATTCAGTAGAGATTTCACCGCAATTATATCCATCTGAAGAATTCAATAATACAGAAATTGTGGATCCATTTGAAATGGTTTTACAGGCTGTTCAACCAGATATTGTACATTTTCATGCAATTCAAAATCTTGGACTGCATTTGATTGCTTCATGTCAACTGAAAGATATTCCTTATATTATTACTCTTCATGACACGTGGTGGCTTTGTGACCGTACATTTATGGTTAAAAATAATCATAAATATTGTTTTCAGGAAAAAATAGACCTGAATATTTGTCAGGCATGTGAACCCCAGGTTTTCTATTTAAGAGAACGAATGAAAATGATGAAAAAATCACTTGAAGGAGCCTCGTTGTTATTAAGTCCAAGTGAAACACATCGTCAGCTTTATATAGTGAATGATGTTGATCCCGATAAAATTATAGTAAATCGTAACGGAGTTTCCCGTCCAAGAAAATTGCGTAAAAAGCGTATGGCGGGTTCTGTCTTGAGGTTTGGTTTCGTTGCCGGAAATGAGATAATAAAAGGCTATAATCTCATTTTTGACGTATTTACATCATTAAAACATGAAAACTGGAAATTGACGATTGTAGATAGCAAAAACAATCTTGGATATTCATCATTTGATATAGATTCCTGGAAGGGGCAGGATAAGGTTATCATTATTCCACCCTATGATGAAAATTCAAAAGATGATTTCTTTAATGAAATAGATATATTGCTTTTTCCTTCCCAATGGAAAGAAAGCTATGGGCTGACAGTCAGGGAAGCTTTGCTACGAGATGTTTGGGTTGTGTGTACCCATCCTGGTGGCCAGTCAGAGGATGTTATGGACGGTATAAATGGTACCTATATTTCATTATATGATGGTTCGGAAGAATTAAAAAAGGTTATTGAAGGATTTCTGGAACAACCATCCTTTTTGGATGCCTATCTTAATCCATATAAGGATCATATTATGACTTATGAACAACAGGCTGATGAATTATTTGAAATCTATAACAGTGTTAAAGTGGCGGAGAACAAGAAATACCCTGTTTTATGAAATATGTCCAGGCAAGTTTTGTATCATAAGTTATGGCAAGATATTTCAGCCGTTTCCACCATACGGTATGGGGGATCATCGGTCGGTTAGTATGGTTGTTTAAATAGGTGTCAATATAGTTTAATTTGAAAAATTGATTGTTTTTCAGAAGTGTACGGTAATAGTTTAGCCAGAAAATTCCAAAGTGATTATCTCGGATGAGTTCTTTTTTAATAAAAGGGACGTTATCAGAATGCAGGATAGTATACCAATCCAGGTGCATGGGATTGACGTTTTTTTTATTTCTAAAAAGTCTTGTTTTTGTTGGTGACCAAGCTGCTTTGCATTTAATTTCCGGAATTGATTGCAAAATGCGTCCCAGCTTTAATTCACCTTGCTGGATAATGGCCTGTCTGTCCATTTGTTTGAATGGTTGCATAAACAAGTCTTGAATTGCTGGATTAAAAAATGTGGTATGGTTAAAACACAGAAACCATGATTGGAAATGCCAGTTCACTTCAAAACTATCAACCATCCCCCATATATCCAAGTTTTCGGTAAACATTTTTTTAAAAACAGGCTGCAGGGGATATATGGGGCCAAAAATGCTGTCATTAGTTAGTAGGATATAATCAGCATGATCGGTAACTTTTTTTATTATTAAATCTTGCCATGCTCCAAAATCCAGTCCCTGATTAGGACGAGAATGGGGTGTTATTGAATGTTTTTGGCAAAAATCGTGTATATCCTTTGAAATTTTTTCTTTCCCGGAAAGGGCTAAATGTGTTTCCCATCCGCATAAATAAAGTTGCCTTAAAAAATGTTTTGTGTCGGGAAGAAGTTCATCTGTTAAATTATAAGAGGCAAAAAGACATATTCTGTTTGACATATTTAGTGATGATATTTGATTTATAGTGAAAATTTACCGTTAGAATTCATAAATTTAAATTA
>NZ_JAXOQA010000103.1:0-3188 GCF_047307945.1 Commensalibacter sp. A3DC
CTTAAAAAAAATAAGGTAGACTTGGCCATATGCACAATGCCGGGATTATTAGATATGATTATGATTTCGGCCTTGAAAATATTGAAAATCCCATGTGTTGTAATTATTCACGATGCTTATCCTCATCCGGGGGATGGATATCTTTTTCAACATTTTTTGCAAAGACAGTTGATTAAAAATTCAGATTTGATCGTAACTTTTACTCAATACGTATACAATCAATTAAATAAAAGGAATTTTTTATCAAAATCAAAATTTATAAGGGTATGGCATCCCCCTTTAAAATATGATTATGAAAATATTTCTGTTTCAAAAAACAAAAATGAAATACATCTTTTGAATTTTGGTCGTCTTTTGCCTTATAAAGGGTTTGATCTGTTAAATGACGCTTTAAAACTAGTCAAATCGGATAGGTCTTATATAGTTCGTATAGTAGGGCAGGGTCCAAAAAGCAAGGTTTTAAAACTGTTAAATCGTAGAAAAAATGTATATGTCGAAAATAGATGGGTTCCGGAAAATGAAATTGCATCCATTTTTGAATGGGCGGATGCTATAATCTTGCCGTATGAGGAGGCCAGTCAAAGTGGTGTTTTGGCCATTGCCCTGGCATTTTCAAAACCCGTTTTAATAACAAGGGTAGGAGGATTAATGGAGCAATGCAATCATAAAGACCTTGTTTTTTTATGCAATCCCAATCCTGAAGATATAGCCAAAAATATTGAGAAAATTCTGGAGTTGCCTTTTCCGTTAAAAAGAGAACATATAGATACGTCACATGAATGGAAAAAAATGGCAAAGGATTTAATTTCGCAAATAAACGAGAAATTCAATTTTCATTTAAAGTTAGATACTTGATGACAGAAGTTTCAATTTTGACAGAAAATTTTGCTGGAATGAAAACGCAAGCCCTTGGGTTTGTTAAAAGGGCACAATTTGATTACAGTTTTCATCAGTTAAAACCTAGATTGCCCTGGAAATTTATTTCAGCACCCTTTTGGCCCAATCCTTTGAAAGCGGTATTTCCTTTTCAACCAAAAGATAATTCTGTAATTGTAAGCGTAGGAAGTGTGGGGGGTGTTGTAAATGCCGACTTACGCAAGAAAAATCATATAGCCATACATATACAGAATCCGCGTATCGCATTAAATAAATTCGATCTTATCATTGCCAATCCTCATGATAATATTAAAGCGGATAATGTTCTTGTATCGCGTAATGCATTGCATCATATAACTCCCTCATTGCTGTCTGAAAATTTGCATTATTGGAATTCCATTCTTCATGATCCGGTAAAACCATTGGTAAGTGTTTTGCTGGGCGGAAATAATGGCAGATTCAAATTTGGTGTAAAAGAAGCTGAACAGATTGCTTATCAATTAAAAAGGGTTATTACCAAAAACAATATTTCACTTGCGGTAACTCCTTCAAGAAGAACGAATCCTTCAGCTTTAAAAAGATTGAAAGAGATATTATCACCATTTAGTGTATATATTTGGAATGGTGAGGGAGAAAATCCCTATTTAGGATTACTGGCATGTGCTGATTATATATTGGTTACAATTGATAGTGTTTCAATGGTTTCTGAGGCTATTGCCACTTCTGTACCAGTAATGATCTTGCCATTGCCCGGTAAATCAAAAAGAATTTCTTCCTTCATCAATTCAATGATTAATGAAAAACGAATCAGGATGTTTGAGGGGAAACTTGAAACATGGCGTGTCACCTCGATTGATGATACAGATGAGATCATCAATCAAGCAAAGTTAAAATTAAAATTATAAAATTTTATTAATAATTTACTTTTATTTTTTCTTAAAAAGAGTATATTGAATACATCTTTAATGATTTATCTTAGTTGTAACAGGGTTTATTAAGATTTTTATTAAAGATGTATTTTAAATATATTATTTAATTAAAATTAAGGGTCACTATAAATGCTAACCGAAGCTCAAAAAACGCTTGTTAAAAATACAGTGCCAGTTTTAAGAGAGCATGGTATTGAACTAACTTCCTATTTCTATAAACGGATGTTGAATAATAATGCTGAACTTAAACAGATTTTTAACCGTGGACATCAAGAAGCCGGAAAGCAACAACATGCACTTGCTACGGCTGTCCTGGCATATGCAGAAAATATCGATAATCCAACCATACTAGAAAATGCTTTCATTCATATTGCCAATAAACATGTAAGCCTGAATATTCGGGCGGAACATTATCCTATTGTTGGGGAACATCTTCTGGCATCTATTAGTGAGGTATTGGGTGAAGCCGCTACAGATGATTTGATCGAAGCTTGGGGAGCTGCCTATCAACAATTGGCTCAACTGTTAATTGATATTGAATTGGGCATATACAAAGAACAGATCAGGGAACATGCATGGACAGGTTGGAGAGGATTTAAAATAGTCAAGAAAATTCCTGAAAGCGAACAAATCACGTCGTTTTATCTACAACCGGTTGATGGGGGCAAGCTTCCAGAATTTTATCCTGGACAATATGTTTCAGTTCGAATTTATGTCCCGGAATGGAATTTAATTCAGCCGCGTCAATATACATTATCTGATTCTCCTGGAAAAGATTCGTTGCGTATTACGGTTAAACGTGAAGATGGTAAGGGGAAAACTCCGGCAGGTAAGGTTTCCAATCTACTTCATAAGAGTTATGATGTTGGGGATATCATAGATCTGTCTGCACCAGCAGGAGAATTCTATCTAAATCAGCAAGGGAAAAATCCGATTATTCTTATGAGTGCCGGGGTTGGAATTACTCCCATGTATTCCATGCTGTCTTTTCTGCATGAAAAACAAAGTAATCGTTCTGTCCATTTCATTCACGGAACACATAATGGTAAACAACATGCCTTACGTGAAAAAGTAAATGAAATTGTTGAAAAAAGTCCCACTTTTAATCGCTTTATTTTTTATTCAAAACCTGATGGTGAAGATAGACAGGGAATAGATTATGACTATCAAGGGCGTATGGATATCAATAGGATAGATCAGTCAATTTTTGATAAAGATGCTGATTATTATCTTTGTGGACCTGTTGAATTCATGAAAGATGAGGGTAAAAAATTGAAGGAAAAAGGTATTCCACCTGAAAAAATTCATGTTGAGGCTTTTGGAACAGGAGTTTTTAGCATTTAATCAATTAAATGTTTTACCATGATATTTATATACTTTTTT
>NZ_JAXOQA010000104.1:0-3183 GCF_047307945.1 Commensalibacter sp. A3DC
TAAGAGAAATTATTCTGAAGCAATCAGCAGTAATGTCATTGCCAATGGAAATATTAGCATGGGTGCAACCCATGATATTAACACTGCTGGTTCGGTCATTTTATCAGGAGAAAACACAACTCTTGCTGCAGGTCATGATGTAAATCTTGGAACTGTTACCAATACCGTATCTTCTTATGCCGAACATAAAAGTTCTGGGTTATTGCAAAAGGAAAATCTTAAGGATATTCCTCAACAAAGTGAAGAAATAGGAACTCTTGTTGGGGCAGGAAAAAACATCAGTATTTCTGCAGGTCATGATCTGAATGTAGCTGGTACAGTTACAGGCAAGGAAGACGTTAATCTTGTTGCCGGTAATAATATAGCCACCACCGCACTTAAGGATACGACAAGCAATTATCATCATGAAAGCAAGTCTGGATTGGGGGCAAGTTTCAACGGGGGTATGGCATCAATTGGCTATCACTCAATGAAGCAGACAGATACCAGCAAAACAGTTCATTGGACACCAAGTGAAATCAGTGCTGGTCATGATTTGAATCTTGTATCTGGGGGATCATCAACCTTTACGGGAACTGATTTAAGTGCTGGCAATGATCTTAAAATCAGTGGATCGTCAGTAAATTTCAATACAGTGAACAATACAGTAGAAGAAACGCATAAAAGATCATCGGTATTTGCGGGCTTAAGTGTAGGATTGTCCGGGGATTCGGCGGCTGGCCAAGCGGCTCGTTCAGGACAGTCAGCCTCTGACATGCACGGCAAGGGTAGTGCGGCTGGCAGAACCCTGAATGCGATGCAGAGCGGATATGTAGTTGGCAATGCCCTTGCAACGAATGGAAACAGCACTGGAGGAGGTTTGATCTCTGGAACTGCAGCACTTGGATTTAATGTTGGCAAATCATACAGCGAATATTCACAAAGCAATGTGGTTGGATCCTCAGCTGTTGCCGGTAATGAACTCAATGTTGTGGCTCGTGGGGATAACAGGGCGGATGTTCATAATGGTGATTTAACTGCAACGGCAGCCCATCTTGCCGGTAAGAACGTATCCCTGACTGGCAATGATGTAATATTGCAATCTGGCTGGGACACGACGCATGAATATAGCAAAAGTCACAGTTATGGAGGAGGGGCTGGTATAGAGATAGGTAGTGCAGGATTATCACTTGGTGCCAATGGTCAGGGATCCTCCCAACATGCCCGGGGGAATAGCTTGACATCAGTGAACACCACGGTTACAGCCTCCAATGATGTAAAAATCAATGCTTCTGGCAAAACGACGATCAACGGTGCGACGGTATCTGGCGATCATGTCGGTGTCAATACAGGCAATCTTGATGTTGTAACCCCTCAGGACATCTCTCATTATAAGAGCAACTCGAGCCAGGCCGGAGCCAGCATCAAAATACCACTTGGTGCGGGATCAGCTGCTGGAGGTGTCAGCTATGGCAATCAAAAGATCAGGGATAATTATCAAAGCACAGGCAAACAGCTTTCTGGCATTTACGCTGGCAAAGAAGGGGTGGATATCCATGTTGGGGATACAACGCATCTAAAGGCGGGTGTAATCAGCAGCACGGCAGCCCAGTCCAAAAACCATTTTGATACAGGAAGACTGGTCGCTGAAAGTGAAAACAATCAATCCAGATGGAAAGCGACGGCTACAGGAGGCGGATTAAGCCTTGGAGGTGCAGGACTTGGAGGCAGCTTGGGTCCCCTTGGCTATATTGGCAGCAATATTGCCGCAAATTCTGGTCTGATCAGCGGAACGCAGAGAAAACATGCTGAACAAAGCATCAGTCAGTCAGCCATATCAGATAACATAACGGTACATGCCGGTAGTGTGACCGGCCAGTATGCCACCAGCGTGGATGAGGCAAATGGTCATATAAAGAATCGGTTTGATGCGAACAGGCTTGCCAATGAATTGCAAAACAGCCAGACGGGAATGCAGCTTGTTGGTGAGGTGATGGGACAGGTGTCTGACAGGCTGGACAATAGCGGTGTATGGGGTTTTGACGAGACGAATGCAAAAAATAATATCGGACGTATTCTAATTGAATCCGGAGGAAGTGCCGCCATTGCCGCTGTCACTGGTGGAAACGCAGGAGCGGCCGTTGCAAGTACAGTTGCCGGTAAGGTGGCCGGAAATATTGTTGGCAATAAACTTGGGGAATATCTGGGCTATCATTATGGTGACAATGCTGTAACAGAAACAATAGGCAATTTGTTGACCAACGCAGCCTCTACGGGGGCGGGAGCGGCAGCAGGCGGTGCAGTTGGAGGTGCCACGGAAGCATTAAACGGGGCATCTATTGCATCCTTAATAAATGAATATAATGATACAGCATGGGGAGTTGTCAAAAAAGCTATACAAAAAGGAGGATATGAAAAACTGGTTCATACAATGGAGGAAAAGGAAATTGCCGACCATGCGGCAGATGGGTATGTGCATGGTTTTCCAGAAAAAAGCAGGGGATATTATGATGCAAATGGAAAAATCAATAAGGATGCTTTACCACCTGACGAATATCATGTTCCCACGGATGAGGAGTTGAGAAAGATGGGAATAGATGGTCAGGATGGTTTGAGCAAAATGTTGTATCATCCCAAAAATCCGGAAACTGGAAAATCAACAAATTTAGAATCAGTTATGTATCTGCCTAATGATCCTGATAATCCGTTGACTCCGCCTATGATAATCTTTAAAGGTACAACCAATGTATGGGAAGGAATTGAGGATGTAACCCAAGGGTTGGGATTTGGATCGCCAGAATATAGTGCGGCTCAAAATATAGGCAAAGAATTCAATCAAATATACCAGAATATAGGTGGTAGATCACCAATATTTGCTGGAAATTCGCTTGGCGGAGGATTGGCAAATGCGGCAGGTAAAATAACAGGATTAAATTCGGTAACGACTAATGCGGCAGGATTGAACCATAATACAGTTAACAATTCAATATCTAATATTTCATATAATACCTATGTAAAAGGTGAACCTTTGCATATCTTACAAAACGGAGCAAATGTAATTGTTAATTCTGTAGTAAATGTTGTAACTCCCATTCATGAATTAAATAATGTTTCTAATATATTTGGATATGGGACAATTATAAATACAATTAAAGATATCCCACCACATTCACCGATTAATGATCCTATACATGGAACAACAAC
>NZ_JAXOQA010000105.1:0-3037 GCF_047307945.1 Commensalibacter sp. A3DC
CTATGACTTTCCTATAATATTCTATACGAGCATGTAAATTTGAAATACAATTTTTATAATGCTGTAATTGAGCAATTTGTAAATTCAATATTCTGAAGGTTAAATGATATTCATCAATAAGCCGGTTTTTTTTTTTAATTTCAGCCTTTAGATATTCAATATCATTTTCTTTTTTATACATAAATTACAACTGGCTAGTGAAAATAATGATCATAATAACAGAAAAGCTTACTATTTATAAAATAGCAAGCTTTTCGAAAAAACCAAATATAGATCTAGTCTTTTATTTTTTTACTGGATCATTGATATAAGTAAACTGTGTCCCTTTAAGATCCTTAACTGAAACACCTTGCAGAATCAATTGATGGTTACCAAGATCAAGAACAGCATTTCCTTTATCATCCTGATGTGCATTCTGAAGAATACGATCAACATCACTTCTATTAAATCCGTAGTTGAGGAATTCAACCATATTATTTTTGGATTTGGAGAAGTCGGTAATTAATGTCTTACCACCCTGATCTGTATCTTTAGTAAAGATAAACAAGTTGTTACCTTCACCACCGGTCAATGTATTTGAGCCAACACCACCAACCAGAGTATCATTACCAGCACCACCAACACCAAGTAGTTGCGTTGTAGCACCCTTGGTTGAATCAGAGTAAATCAAGAGATTCGAAGAAGATGTCGAACCATCCAATGTCTGGTTTCCACCACCGCCAGCGACAAGTAGAACTGGATTATTTGGATCATTAACATCTTTTGCTGTCAGGTGGAAGTTTAACCCATCCGCACCAAATATTTGAGTTTGTGTAGTTATATTCTGCCCACCAGTTAGGGTAACATTCGTATTGCCTGTACCATTGAAGAACTTGAAACTACCATTGATATTGAATGTGTTGTTAACACCATGAATTACATCAAAATTATCCGTAGAAGCTGTAATCGTGTTGTTTTGACCACCCAAAAATTCGTTACGGTTATGATTGTTATTATGACCATCATTAGAAGCGGCATTGAATGTAACATTGCCCGCGTTACCACCAATAACAGTACTGCCACCCCCAACAGTAATAACGTTATTGCTACTTACATCATTGATAAGACTATTGTCACCAATATTGATCAATGAATGACCGCCACGAATGGTAATAGAATTAAAACCACCATTAGGCGCGGTGATTGTATCCTGTCCATCCGAAGTAACCTGGTTATTACCTGTTCCCAAGGTTATCTTATTCTTGCCGGCACCCGCATTTATGACATTATTTCCTGAACCGGAGGCAATGGTATCATCTCCGTCACCGGTTGCTATTTGCCATCTACCACCCTCTTGATCGTTACCGATAAAATTGATTGGATGATCCTTGGATCCGCCAGCAAATTGCCCACTTTCCTTGCCCGCCTTATAAGTGACTTGACCATCAATCCCCGCCAATACACGAACGTACTGATTGGCGCTCATTGCTGAATTTACCGTTACGGGTTCATTTAGGAATCTAAAGTTATTTGCATCAAATTTATCATTGGCATCAAGTTTCTGTCCGTCCTTAATTAGCGTTCCAACGGTAATGAAATTAACGCCATCCTTAACGTTATAAACACCTCCGTTCCTGATAACGCCGTCAAATAAAAGATTTGATCGTGATGCTAATGGAGAAATATCATCCCCGTTATAAAAATTAGTAACATCAATATCTCTGTCAGTTTTATAATAATGACTTACAATATCATCTCTGATTTGATTAGCCAGTGCTAAGGCCTGAGAACCATCTACAGTCACAGCTATAGAAGAATCTGAACCACCTGGAACCGTTATAATTGCCATCTCTACTTTACTCTAAAATATCCAAATTATTATAATTTATCAAAATTAATTCTACTTTGTTAAAAAAGTAAAATATTACTTAAAAATTGTCAAATTTATTTTTTACTTGCAACATTGTATGTTGTAACAAAACACTAATGTTAAATCAAACTTAAAAACAAATCGTTTATTCAATTTTATGATAGGATTATGACCTTAAAATCATACTTTGTATACTTCAAATATACAATATTATTGTAACATAATTCATATAGTTAATCAATTCCAGGCTTATATATCATGATAAAAAATCAACCTTTACAAGAAAAAGAGACGAGTTCATTAAAAGATCTCTTAAAAAACGATAATGAGAATCTGTTTTTTCATATTCCCTTTCTAAAAAATGAAATTCATCACCATTATTCTATTCTCGTATGGTTGATAACAAACCTAAAACCAAAAAAAATTGCAATATTTGATAATGATATTGAAAGAATCATTCATAAGAATATATGCGAAATTATTGACAGTTTTGAACTATCCAGTCAATGTTTCAGTGAAAAACAAAAGAAAGAAAGCCCCTGTTCATATCCGAACACCTTGTTACCCATCAAACCTGATATTTCCGATTACGATTGTATTTTCATCAACAGTCTGAACCAATCCCTTAAAAAAGCACCCATTATAAATTCGCTATATGAAAAACTTCCTGAGAATACCACGATTGTTATTGATAATATCTTTAGCGATCATTCAATTGCCAAGGAAAACTCCTCGATCATAACAGCATGGCAGACACAATATCCCCATTTTGATTTTTATCATTATTCTGGACTGACCATTCTCTACACTGGTACAGCGGTTCCTTTTTCGTTAAAAAATCTCTTTGACCTCAGTTACTCACCTGTTCTGGCACAACGATTCCAAAAAAAATGTGCTTTTTTTGACCAATATTGGTCGATGTATAACTCACTGGATAAAAAAAACGAAGCATCAACGCCATCTCTATTTCTGGAATCAAAAATTGAACAAAATTTATTGGGCAGAAAACTTCAATATTCTGAAAAGGAAATTGCAAATCAAACCCAAAAAATCAGGGAAAAAAACAAGATATTAAAAGATTTAACCAATCAGGTTGCCAAAAATGGATGTAATAAAAAATTAATATCTATTAAAAATTTATATCCAAAAAGTATATCTGAAATAATCTATAGACAATTAAAAAGAAAA
>NZ_JAXOQA010000106.1:0-2899 GCF_047307945.1 Commensalibacter sp. A3DC
GAAATGAAAACGCCCGTTTAATGCTGTATATTAAAATAGGATATCAGGTTGTAACTATGAAATATAGCTTTTGTTTTTTATCACTTTCCTTTTTGAGTATTGCATTGACCAGTTGTGCGGTTGGACCTGATTTTAAAAAACAGACACCTTGGTACCCTTCAAAATGGTATCCAAACCATAATTCAATCCACGGTAATGTTACAAGTCAAATCAGTAAGAATAAACTGGATCCGAATTGGTGGGAATGTTTTCATGATCCGATATTATCTGATCTGGAACGTCGCACTATCGTAAATAACCTTGATATTCAAATGGCTACACAGCGAATGATTGCTAGTCGTGCCCAGTTAATCATAACAGGATCGGCACGTTTTCCCACCTTGAATGCAATGGGTAGTTACAGCCGAGCACAACATAGTAGTAAAATGGCACGTCGAATTATTAACCGTGTCGAGAATCAGAAACCTGAGTTAGGTAAAATCGTTGACCCCAAGGATATTGATATTCCCACTTTTAATGAATGGGCTGATGCTCTGGATTCAAGTTGGGAAGCTGATATTTGGGGGCGTGTTCGTCGTCAGTACGAGGCTGGTAAAGCTTTATGGCAAGTTTCCGAAGAGGAGCGACGAGATATTTTAACCCTCCAGTTGGCTGAAGTTGCCAATGATTATATAACTCTACGTGGATTGCAGACACAACTGGATATTGTTCGAAAAAATGCGAAAATTGCTCAGGATTCACTTGATTTAGCTCAAAAACGTTATACGGGGGGATTGGTAACAGAATTGGATGTTCACGATGCCCGTGCTCAACTGGAACAGACAAATGCACAGATCCCACAATTGGAAGAGCAGGTCATTAATTATATGAATGCCCTTGCATTGTTAATGGGGGAACCACCCCGCGCCTTGGATCAAACTTTGTCACAACAAAAACCAATTCCTCCAGTTCCCCCGCAGATTCCTGTTGGTTTGCCCTCTGAATTGCTGCAACGTCGTCCAGATGTAAGAGAGGCTGAAGCCGCCTTACATGTTGCAACTGCAGAGGTTGGTGTGGCAGAAGGGGATTTTTATCCAAAAGTAACCGTGGATGCAAAAATGGGCTTTCAATCTTTATCGATCAAGGATTTGGGATTTTGGTCAGCACGGGCATGGAATATTGGACCGACAATATCAATTCCCATTTTTGAAGGGGGGAAATTAAAGGGTCAATTACAATTAAAAAAGGCGCAGCAGAAAGAAGCGGCTCTTGCTTATCGTAAAACTGTTTTGCGTGCTTGGCAGGAGGTTGATAACGCTCTGTCTGCTTATCAAGCCGAACAGTTAAGAAATGATAAATTAAGGGAAACTGTCAATTCAAACCAGCAATCTGTTTTTTTGGCACAGGAACAATATCGTGAGGGGTTGCAAACCTTTATCAATGTTCTGGATGCAGAACGTCGACTATTGCAATCTCAGGATGATTTGGTAAAAAGTACAACACGTATTTCAACCAATTTAGTACAACTGTATAAAGCACTTGGTGGAGGATGGGAAACAACCTTTCCCGAACATACTGAATCGCTTCAAAAGAAAAGTTGATTATAAAATTGCTAGCGCATAATCAGAATAGTTGATCATTACGGTCAAATTATTTATTTCCTTATAAATAATTTATATTTTGGAGCCGTATTATTGCCAAGGAAATTTTATACCCTTCAAATGTTAAGAGGGCTTGCCGCTTTATCAGTTTGTTGGGCGCATTTTTTATCGATTAAAATAGAAGTTAAACCCATATTCGCAACGATATATACGTTTTCTGGACCTTTCGTGCGATATGGGGTGGATCTATTTTTTGTTATAAGTGGTTTTGTCATTGCGTTGAACGTTCTTGAAAACCATGAAAAAGCATCATTTAAGGAAGGATTGGAATTTTTAATTAAAAGAATTTTTCGGATTTATCCGTTATTTTGGATTACCATGATTTTCATTATCATTCTTTTTCACTGCAATGGTATTAAAACAGCTGGTTTGCATAAAATAGAAAATATTTCACATTTTTTCCTTTTAACTACTGATATGCCATTACAGAACGCTGCATGGACATTACCCTTCGAACAGTATTTTTATCTTGTAATGTTCTGTTTTATTTGTTTGTTTCCCAGAAAATCATTGCTTCCTTTTTTTATAATCTGGGCAATTTTACATTTGATCATTTTATATGCTTATGTGGAACATTGGATTCATCATGTTCCATTTTTTCTCGGAGATAACCAGATTTTCAACTTTTTTTTCGGGTTATGCGTTGCTTATATTTTTTTTAAAATAAAAAAACATACTGTAATGGATAAGTATATTGCTTTGTGTTTAGGTATATTGATCGGTGGTACAGGTTTTATATTCACTTATAAGAAATTATATGGATTACATTTTAATGAATGGGCCAATTTATTTTATAATGGATTATCACCAGCTCTGATTTTATATGGATGTATAGGACTTGAAATGAGCAATCATATCCAAATTGCGAATTTATTAAAAAAACTAGGTGATGTGTCATATTCCATTTATTTGTGGCATTGTCCTATCCTTTATATTTTTATCACATTTTATCAGTTACGATTTTTTTCTAACGCTACTCATCCTTTCTTGCAGATTGCTGTAGAATTAATACTTGTCTTAATTGTAAGCTTTTACAGTTATAACTGGATTGAACGTCCGTTTATTCATTTATCAAATCGAATTGTTAGAAAATGGTTATAAAATAGAATATTTGGGTATTATCATTGAACATTATGCAATTAATAAGGTTAAAAAAAAAGGATTAACATGGCAGAAGCATTAATCCTTTTAAACTGAAATTCAATTATTTTACTAATATAACAAAATAAAGTAAATTTAAAAAATGATTAATGTTGTTA
>NZ_JAXOQA010000107.1:0-2838 GCF_047307945.1 Commensalibacter sp. A3DC
AACTTTCGTGATGAAATGGAGCCCTTTGCAGTAAATTGATCACTTTCCATACTATTTGCCTTAACAGTGCCATTAAATCTATAATTATTACCATATCTATTATTCGTGAAATAAAATGTATTGGCATCTAATAAATTGCCCAAGTCATCTCTATTACCAACATCACGATTATAAAACATATCAATCATGTTATTATTCGTATCAGGACTATTAGTTACGAAACGTAAAATATTGTTTTTATTATTAAGCTGAAGAAAATTAGTATTAATACTATTGTTATTAGATTGACCAGTTACCGATAAATTTTTATTTATAAAAACATTAGCATCCTTGTCTACAACCAATCCTAATTTAGCTTTATCTCCATAACCAGAACCTAATCCTATACCACCTATATAACCCAACGGATCAAAAAATATCTGACCTAAAACAGCACATTCTTTATTCTCGTTACAAGTTGGTGATTGATTCCAGGCTAGGTTCTGAAGGGGATCAGTAGAATTTTGCTTCGTTAAACCCAAATGCAATGAATTATTTCGCTTGTTATCTACATTACCATCATTAGACATAAATGTCATAAGTTGGTATGAAGCCTGATTGGTTTTTATTTGTCCCAAACCAGATATGCTCATAACATCATTAATATTTTGCAGATAGGGAGATGCTCCTAACATAGTCCATTTATACAAAAAGAAACCTGCATCAGTTTCAAAAGACTTACCACCATATGGCCAAATACCATCAATTTTCAACCCCAATGGCATATGATTGAATCCAGCCATACGCAACATATAGCTTCCTTGAGCCAATGGGTGTCCACCTCCGGAAAAGACCATGGTAAGTCCACGCACAGATGCTTGTCCATCATGATCTTGATTCATAGGAAAATCCCATTCATTATCAAATTCACGGGTAATTGAATCAGGACTTTTATTGAATGATTGTTGAGTGTAAAGATTAAAATTCTTTTGAACCATTCCTAAAAACAGGGCGGGTTTTTGATAACGATGATAATTACTATTATAAATATAATTTATATTATTTATTTGTTCCGGTCTTACAACTGAAGGAATATTAACTTTATCAAAACAATCTGGTCGATTACCAATATGCAATCTCTTTTGCAGTTCCTCATTATCATTTAACTGGTTTTTTGTTAAACAAGCGTAGGAAAGTTTATAATCCAACTGATCGTAAGCATTTAAGCCTGGAGATTTTATATTGGGATCATCATTAAGCGGATGCTTGTTATTCTTCCATTTTACTAAGTCACCAGCTAAACCTGGATAACTAAAAGATCTCATAAATATCTTGGTTACTTTATTTTGTCTTATGGCAAGATCTTTTTCTTCATCTGTTTTTGTTTTATCTGCTTTAATAGCGTCAATATTGGCTTGATTTAAAACAGTATCGTTAAACCCATCAGCATATCCATAATAATAACCGGGCATGTCTGTATTACCACTGTCTTCATTGGTTCCATTTTCAACACTGGCCATCCCATTGGCGATATTAGTCCATACAGCCATACGCGCGTGCGTAAGATTTCTTTCTTTTTCTGATAAAGATGGATAAATTGCCGCATATTGAGAACCATTATCATCTTCAGAAAAATCAATAGCATATGCTGTACCATCAGAAGCATAATATATAATTTCTAATTTTTTATCTGGAGTTAAAATATCCTTCAAAGCATAACCATCATTAATATTCACTTCTGTCGTATTGTTTGAAGGGTTATAAAAACCGGGGGTAACTTTTACAGAATTAGATATTTTCCCTGCATTGTTTACAAAATTGATACCCCTCAATTCACAACGTGATCTGCTTTCACCCAACCCACATCCAAAGGTTCCTTTGATAACAAATTTTGTTGCACCAGCCGGAACATTCGATATTACCGAATATTCATTACCTTTAACAATATATGAACCATCGCTATTTTTAACCAATATATTCCCGCCTATTGAATCCATAGGAGAATTATCCATTGTTCGCATATCCATATTAATACCATCAGTCACTCCAGAACCGCTACGATGGTATGCTTGTGGACCGCTCATATTTGTAAATTGATAGCAAGACCCACCTTGATCTCCTTGTCCGGTATTTTGGCAGGTAGCTTTTATTCCAACTACAGAATTGCGACTACGCCCTCCAACCATTAACGTATTGGGTTTAATATTTCCCCAATCATACCCTGGTTGACTCAAAAATATTAAATTGGCATTATTCCTATCATCATTATACGGATCGACTGGTTCAATCCCCCCTGGAATGGGTTTATTTAATACATGTCCATTAATCTCAATACCACCAACTTTAACCGTTCCATTGAATCGGTAATTATTACCATATTTATTATTCGTGAAATAAAATGTATTCCCATCTAATGGATTACCAAAATCATCCTTATTATTACCATCCTTATTATAAAACATATCAATCTCATTATTATTAGTATCAGGACTGTTGGTAATAAAACGCAAACGATCACCATGTCTTGGGAGTTCAAAATGTCCACTGTTGAACGATGAAGCCTTGACTGTCCCGTTAAATCGGTAATTATTGCCATATTTATTATTCGTGAAATAAAATGTATTCCCCTCTAATGGATTACCAAAATCATCCTTATTATTACCATCCCAATTATAAAACATATCAATCTCATTATTATTAGTATCAGGACTGTTGGTAATAAAACGTAAACGATCATTTTTTTTATTTAACTGAATAAAATTACTATTTATTGAATTATTATTTATTCTATCATTATTTATATTGGCTGTTATTTCTCCATTCTTGTTTAAACCAGCCACTCCATTGGCTACATTTATT
>NZ_JAXOQA010000108.1:0-2794 GCF_047307945.1 Commensalibacter sp. A3DC
ATTCAAAAATTAAGGGAATACAAGAAACAAGGATTTGAAATTATTATTCAAACAGCCAGAAATATGTATACTTATAACGGTGATATTGGAAAGATTAATGCCAATACTTTACCAATTATCATTGAATGGTTAAAAAAACATGAAATTCCATATGATGAAATTTATGTAGGAAAACCATGGTGTGGAAAAGAGGGATTTTATATTGATGATCGTGCCATACGACCGTCTGAATTCATTTCAATGTCTTTCGATGAAATTACAAAATTAATTGAAACAAAAAAATGACTTCATCTTGCGTAAATATTATCACTTCTGCCGCATATGTGAATCAAGAACTGGCAGCCGAATTTGGTTTAATTCCCCCTTCCTTTCTACCTTTGGGAACGGGAAGATTATTTGAAATACAGGTTAAAAATTTTAGAAAAAACTTAATTGAAAATTCACCGATCTACCTGACTTTGCCTGATAGCTTTATTGTTACTCCCTATGATCAACATACTTTAAAAGAAAAAGGTGTAGTAATCGTTTCTGTCCCGGATGACATGTCTCTAGGAAATTCCCTAGTATATACGATTAACGTCATCAATGCATACAATTCAAACATACGTATTTTACACGGTGATACAATTCTTGATGATATTCCTCAAGAAATGGATATTATTGCAAGTTATCCTGATGGTGACGATTATTCTTGGGCAGTAATCAATCAAGCTGATAATAAATATATTAAAAACCTTGAAACCATCAAATCAACCAAAGATGAAAATAATTACCGTCCAGTAGCTTGTGGCTATTTTTCTTTCTCAAAGGGGAATGAACTGATCAAGTCCTTATGTCAAGCACGTGGAAATTTTATTGAGGGAATAAACTTATATAACAAACATCAGCCCTTAAAAATAAAAGCTATTAAAAACTGGTATGACTTTGGACATATTCAGACTTATTTTCAATCAAGACGTTTGGTTACAACTGCAAGGGCCTTTAATTCACTCCAAATTACCTCAAATACAGTTAAAAAAATTTCTTCTGATTCTTTTAAGATGCTTGCTGAAGCAGAGTGGTTGGAATCAACTCCACCAAATCTAAAACCCTTCACCGCTCGTCTTTTCGAATACGGACAAGATAATGACAAAACATTCTATTCCACTGAATATCAATACACACCAACGCTAGCTGAATTATTCGTATTTTCAGATATTGGAAAAGCTACATGGAACAAAATTCTGGCCTCTTGTACTGATTTCCTGAATTTATGCGCAAAACAAAAAGGTAAAAAAAAGCGGGACGATTACACTGCACATTTAGTAGGTAACAAAACCTTTGAACGTTTGAAACTCTTTTCAAATCAAACAGGTTTTAATATCATGCATGACCTCGTTTTCAATGGTAATAAATATCCATCATTATTAACTATTGCAAATAATTTGTCAGATTTTATTACAAAAAATCCTGAAGAATTATGTACAATCATGCATGGCGATTTTTGTTTCAGTAACATTTTATATAATTCACGCAATCGTCGTATTACAGTGATTGATCCAAGAGGATATGTATTTCCCCATATAAAGGAAAATTATGGTGATTTACGTTATGATATGGCCAAGCTATCCCATTCAATTAACGGGTTATATGACTTTATCATAACAGGACGCTATAATCTTATTAACAATAATCAATATGATTTCGAACTAACATTTGATTTATCATCTTCCCATAAATGGCTACAGACATATTTTAATAAAATAAATATTGCGAATATTACGGTTTCAAGCAAAGAAATCCAAGCTATGACCATAGCATTATTTTTGTCGATGTTACCTTTACATGCTGATCGCCCTGATCGACAAAAAGCATTTATTGCAAATGCCTTACGTTTATATTCGATATTTGAAAGAAAAGATTAATGATAGTTATTCCAATGGCGGGACTGTCCAGCCGTTTTTCAAAAGCTGGATATACGCAACCTAAATACATGTTGCCTTTAAATGGGAAAACAGTTTTTACCCATTCAGTTGAAAGTTTCAAAGCATATTTCCAAGATACTCCATTTCTGTTCATTGCCCGTTCAATTATGAATACGGAAAATTTTATACAAACTGAAATTGACAAGCTTGGTATCAAAAAAGCAAATATAGTCATTCTAGATCATCCTACCGCTGGACAGGCAGAAACTGTAGAATATGGAATTCACAAAGCCGGTCTTGAAAATAACATGGCGCTGACAATATTCAATATTGATACCTTTAGAAGGGATTTTCATTTTCCCAAACAAGAATGGTTTAAACGTTCTGACGGATATCTAGAAGTATTTAAGGGTGATGGTGAAAACTGGTCTTACGTGGAACCAGATTCTGAAAGTCAAGAGCCTATCGCTCTAAGAACCGCAGAAAAAAAACCAATATCCGATTTATGTTGTAACGGTCTTTATCACTTCAAGAAATCTGGAGATTTCCTATATGCTCTTCAACAAGAAAGAAAAACGCCTTCTACATCCGAATTATATATAGCGCCCTTATATAATTATTTAATTCAAAATAATAAAAAAATTCACTATAAACTTGTTAATAAAGATTGCATAACATTCTGTGGGATTCCCGCGGAATATGAAGCTTTATGCAAAAACTCTTAGCTTTGATATAAAACTGGACTATGTCCAGTTAACCAATCATCTCTTGAATTGATAAACCTTTCTCCAAAATTTTTCTGTCATGATTTTTGGAACCACTTGTCTATATTCTCTTTTTAATTTTTTGAATCTAACAACAAATTGAATCATCAATTTCAAACCTAAAAA
>NZ_JAXOQA010000109.1:0-2671 GCF_047307945.1 Commensalibacter sp. A3DC
ATGCTTCATGGTTACATTTCCCTTAAGACGATAATTAAAAACATGTTTCCAACAAAAAGCATTTCTTCAAAAAACTATGGATTGTGACTACAATCACCGGAGTATTAGTAAAACATGAATAAAAAAATGCTGATTGATGCCAGCTATAAAGAAGAAACACGCGTCGTGATCCTTGATGGCAATTACATCGAGGGATATGATATTGAAAATTCCGCAAAGAAACAAATAAAAGGTAATATCTACCTAGCCAAAGTAATCAGAATTGAACCCAGTCTACAGGCTGCTTTTGTTGATTATGGTGGAAATCGCCATGGTTTTTTAGCTTTTAATGAAATTCACCCTGATTATTATCAAATTCCCGTTGCAGACCGAAAAAAACTGCTGGAAATCCAAGAATTAAATAAAATGGAGGAAGAACCAAATCCGGATCAAGAATTGGATCCAGATCAGCCTTCCTATTATGAAGACATGGTTCATTCCCATAATAGCATAATCAAGAACTATAAAATTCAGGAAGTTATTCATAAAAGACAAATTATCCTCGTTCAAGTGGTAAAAGAAGAACGTGGAAATAAAGGCGCGGCATTAACAACCTATCTATCTTTGGCAGGACGCTATTGTGTTTTAATGCCAAATTCCTTACGGAATGGCGGAATTTCTAGAAAAATCACTTCACCATCTGAAAGAAAACGGTTGAAGGATATTATCACTGAACTGAATATCCCATCACATATGGGAATGATTATCCGTACTGCAGGAGCCCAATGCCCAAAAGCGGATACCCTAAAAGATGGGGAATATCTGCTTCACTTATGGGATGAAATACGCAATCTAACCATGAAGTCGATTGCGCCAGCTCTTATTTATGAAGATTCCAACTTATTGAAATTGACATTACGTGATAATTATACACAAGATATTAATGAAATTTTGATAGATGGCGAGGATGCTTGGTCTCAAGCGAGAGATTATATGCGCGCATTGATGCCGCAAAATGTACATAAGCTTCATCTGTGGAGAGATCAAAAACAATCTCTTTTTTCTTATTACAAGGTTGAAAATTTGATTGATCAAATGCTTTCCCCGATTGTCCAACTAAAATCGGGGGGATATTTAGTCATTAATCAAACAGAGGCTTTGGTGGCTATTGATGTAAATTCAGGCCGTTCAATCAAGGAGAAAGATCTTGAAGAAACTGCATTGAGAACCAATCAGGAAGCCGCCAATGAAATTGCACGCCAGTTAAGGTTGAGAGATCTGGCTGGATTAATCGTTATCGATTTCATTGATATGGAAAACAAGAAGCATAATTATATTGTTGAACGTCGTTTGAAATCTCTACTTCACAAAGACCGTGCACGAATTCAGATCGGTTCCATCTCCTCCTTTGGCTTACTGGAAATGACCCGTCAAAGGTTACGTCCCTCTATTGCTGAATTTGCCTTCACTCCATGTTCCGCTTGTAATGGAACAGGTATTATTCGAAGTGACGCCAATATTTCTTTACAAATCATCAGACAGATTGATGAAGAAGCTCGTAAAATCAAACCAGGAATTTTAACCGTTTCCATTTCATCCGGTGAAATTGCCTTGAATATTCTCAACCAAAAACGCAGATGGCTGGCGGATATTGAAAAGAAATATAAAATCAAGATTGAATTTACAATTGATTCAACCCTGTCCTCTCATAATGTCCGTTTTTCAAGCAAGACTGATTCCTCACTTGATATGGATCCTGATGATGAAATACTTCAATCTACACCAAATGTAGTTCAGGAGAATCTTTTTGTCAGGGAAATACCAATCCAATCCTATCTTGAATATCAGACAAATTCAAAAACAGATTATAGACAAGATGAGATAGAGGATAAAGTTATTGATCTAAAACCTGAATCAAAAGCATTACGTCAAAATTCTGTCTCCATAGAGCTTAAACAAGACGATACAAATCTCGATTCTTATTCGGAACAATATAAGGAAAACAAAAAAACATACAGTAACTCCAGGGATAAAAGACAATCCCATCATTCCCGTCGTAACCGTTATAAAAAAGGACAAGGTAAGGCTCAAAAAAATAATGACTTTACTCCCATTCTTGAGGCTAAACCTATACCAGAACCTGTCATCAATGAAAAACCTGAAGAAATAACTGTGACTCCAACCTTTGTTTCAATTGAAATTGATGCCGACAAAAGCCAGAATCAGCATGAAGAAACTGAATCTTTGATAAATCAAGTTATTGATAATTCTGACGCTGTAAATAAAGAGGATGAAACTTCAGATAATCTGGAAATAAAAGAGGAAAAACCCGCTCCAAAACGTCGACGGTCTACTAAAACCACCAAATCCACAGGCACCACCAAAACGACACGTAAAAGAGCATCAAGCAAAAAAGAGTCAAAAGAAAACGAAACCGAGGAAAAATCAGATAATAAAGAGGAAAAGGAAACGAAGACCAAAAAAACTACCAGAGCACGTAAAACAACTACAGCCAAAAAAACAACGGTTCGAAAACCCAAAAAAACCAAGGAAGCTGATGAAAATAACGAACAACCCTTAATTCAGCCCATTGTCATAGATGACACACCGACCAAAACGCCACGTTCCGGCTGGTGGAAACGGTAATTTTCGTTTTTTTATAAAGGCTTAAAAGAATTACTTTTAAGCCTTT
>NZ_JAXOQA010000110.1:0-2609 GCF_047307945.1 Commensalibacter sp. A3DC
GTGATAGTAATCCAGATAATACAGATATTAATTTTTATTACAACAGATATGCGAATATTGACCCATGGGGTAACCATCTAAAGGAAAATACATTTTATTTTACAGATCATCATGGTGGTAATAATTATAAATTTGTAGGCAATGTAGAGGCCACAGGGCTGATTTCGGCCTCTTCAATATTAGTTAATGGTAAATCTGTACAAAATGCTGTAGATAAAGTCAATAAAGCGCTTTATGCCACTTATTTGCCTAAGACACCTTATAATAATGGTAATAATGCACCTTTGGTTGTTGTTGATGATGGATATTCAGGTTTCGATAATGTAAATATTGCTAGAAATACATTAATGCTTGGTGGGCAATCACTGGATTCTAAGGTTGGTTTAAAAGCTAGTTGTCAAAATATTTCAGGAGGAGATCTGGGAGGGTCCTGTTATCAATTTACGGATATGTCTGGACCACAAGGGTGGCATCGTTCAGGTGCAGGATTGACTGATGGTGTCAATGTGGATATTCGTACTTCTAATAATTCTCCTATTGATGTTATAGGTGGTAATAAATTAGTAAAAGAGGGTGATGGTAATCATGATTATGCTGTACAAGGAAATGATTACACAATAGTATCTGATGTAACAGCAGGAAGCACAAAATTCGTTATTCACGGAATTTTCGGATGTGGTGTCGCAATAACTGATGTCAGTGGTTGTAAAATGACAGGGACTGAATTTTTAAATGATAAGGGTGAAACTGTATCATCTGTTAAAGTATTACCTGGTCCATATGATTCTGAAAAAAATACTATATCAGTTGAACTTGCTAGAGGTTATAAATTAAAAAAATCTATAAAGGCTTTAAGTCAAGTGAGGATAACAATTTACTCTGCTGATGGGAGAGCTTATGCTATAAAACCATATAAAAATGGAACTGAAATTTATCCAGCGCTTTCCCAACAGGAAATGAATATGATCTCTATGAGAATGGCTCTTTGGACGAATATTGCGAATGGTATGTCTGTCATAGAAGATAAAAAATCAATTAATGATGCTATAGATATGCCAAATTACTATTATGGATATTATTCCGGATCTGTTGGATCTCCAAAAGGGAATATAAGTGAAGATAAAAAACATACCTATACTCAGTTAAATGTTGAAACTTATTATTACCCAGGTGCTGGAGGTAAGGGATTGTGGAAAAACTTAAAAATGTTTTCAAACATTTATGAAGGATCAGATGGTGTTCCTGGAAGTAATAAGGGAGATCAATTGGATTATAAAATAAGCTATACAGATCCAAGAACATTGAAAATGAAACATAATTCCAATTTTCATCATTATAGCCAGCCAGCTTTATTTTTAGGGCTGAGTAACAAGAACTTTAATACGTATATGTTACAAACTAATGATGCTTCTAAGACTGATTCAATTACACGAACTTATGATAATCAATGGGATTTTTGGATGTATTCAGATCATGATTATTCAATAAATAGTCATGGATTAACAATGTCATGGGGAGGCAGTAATCATCGTTTGACTGCTGGTAGTTATATGATGTGGTTAGCTGGATTCAGTAAAATGCCCATAGGGTTGAGGATTGATGGTGAATGGGAAGATGGTGGGATACCGATTGATACAGATGGTGGGTTTAGAGTATATAAATGGGTATGGCCTTCTAAAGCTTTGAATACAATTAATGGTGAGCAGGTTATGATAGCGTTGGGACAGGCAAAAACTAGTAGTTCTTCTTATCAATTATTTTCCTTTATGTCTAATGATGGACCCGCTAATAATTCACTACATCTAGGAATGACAAAATCTAATAATGGATTACAATCTAATTATTCACCCACATGTAATCAAAATGGAAAATGTTCAGTATTGGGACAAGTTATTTATGATCCATTGGGTTATATAGGTGGTATTGCTCTTGGATCCGGACATGGAGATAAGACGAAATTAGGCTTAATTGTAGATAAGAATAGTAATGTGATTGTAAATAATGAACTTACAGTTCATGGTAAATCTGTCAACAATATTGTGGATAATGCAATATTAAAGTCACAAGTAAATGTAAATAATGGGGTTGCCGGTTTAAATGGTAACAAAGAAATAACAGCACATATCCGTAGTCCATTTATAGATGTATCATATCTTCAAACGCCTTTTATGATTTTACCTGCGACAGGTTCAATTCGTTTTAATACAGGAGATAGTAATCCAGATAATCCAGATATTAATTTTTATTACAACAGATATGCGAATATTGACCCATGGGGTAACCATCTAGAGAAAAATACATTTTATTTTACAGATCATCATGGTGGTAATAATTATAAATTTGTGGGCAATGTTATTACAACTGGTAATATTACCGCAAATAACTTGCATGTTATGCTTTCAACACCATCTTCATCATCCGCCCCTTGTAAAGCGGGAGATATAAAAGATGATTCAAACTATCATTATGTTTGTGTAGAATCGAATAAATGGAAACGTGTCGCTTTGTCAGATTTTTAGACAATCAATTAATTATGATTTTATTTTATAAAATCATACATTAAATTTTTATAATAATTTTATGCCCACCTTAATGGTGGGCTTTTTTTA
>NZ_JAXOQA010000111.1:0-2514 GCF_047307945.1 Commensalibacter sp. A3DC
TGATTTATATGAAAAAATTACAGGCTATTATTGATAGCAACGATGTCAAAAATATAAAGCCACCAATGTCGCCATAATATTATGGGTATGGGCATTGTTTTATAATATCAATTTAATAAAAACCGTTCTTGTGAACGGTTTTTTTTATTAAGGATAAATAGATGAATAATTATTTAATTAATAATAATGAACCAAAGATTTTACCGGCGAATGAAACTCAATGTAAATCGCAAAAAAATAATATTATTGAACAAAATGATCGTGAAATATTTGAGTTGCCTAGCGGATGTTTGAGTGGAACAATACTGCGTTTATCTTGCAAGGGACCAACAGAGCAAAAATTTTATAGTTTTTCTATAAAAAACCGTATGCTTGAAAATGATACAATCGCAACTGTTAGGTTTAGTCCAACAAGCGATAGTAATGTTACGGCGGATAGATATTCGCTTCAGGAACAAACTTTTACAGTTCGTTTCAATGGAGGGGAACTTAATAAAGATGTCCCCTTGAAATGTGAAGTCAAGACAGAAAAAGAGGAGATTTTAGATTTTGTCTGTATTCTTCCAATTCGTGCGGAGGGTGTGCTGTATGAGAATAATGATGGTCTTGTCGTCATTATGGGGGCTACAGGTCCAAAAGGGGAAAAAGGTGATAATAATTTAAACGATGAAACAACAGATTTACATGTTAAATCAATCAATTCCTCAGCTCTCGTTCCAACAAAAGCCGCCCCTTCAGCCTCACTTTTTTCAATAGTAAATAAGGTATATGAAACACGTTCATTTAATCTGCCAAACAGACCAATTGAAATTACAATGCATAGAGGCGGGAAAGCAAGAATTATAGAAAATACAGTATATAATGCTGTAAATTCTTATCGTGCCCATCAAGAGATATCTTTTGAATTTGATATTCAGTCAACCGCTACGGATGGAAAGTTCATTATATGGCATGATAATAAAACAAATAGACTGCTTGATTATAGTTTAGAATTACGAACATCAACCTATGAAGATCTAAAATCTTTACGTTTTTCTGACTTTAAAAATACACCTTATTATGATGTTGTCAAATTAAGTTCACTGGATGAATGGTGTCAGTTTATAGCAAAAGTCAATCGTCCATTTTATCCTGAAATCAAGAGATTTGAAACCATAGATCAAGTTACGCAAATTGTAAAAACTATTCAATCTTATGGGTTAAGTCATCTGGCGACTTTTCAAAATGGTGTTTATTCAGTATTGGAACATGTTCGTTCTTTGGATTCAAAATGTCGTGTAGGGTATTTACAATTTGGAGAAGACAACAATATCGATTCAGCTATTAAAAAAATGCAAACCTTGGGAAACGGGGTTTTGTTATGGCAAATTGACACTGTTTCGCAAGATCCCTCAATTGTACAAAAATGCATTGATGCCGATGTTGGATTGAGTGTTTGGACTGCTGAAAATGATAGAAATTTTTTGAAAGCACTTAAAACGGGGACGACTTCAGTAATGTGTAACAATTATCCTGTCCAAGCGTTTTAATTAAGGGGTTGAAAATGAAAGATATTCTAATAGCGGGTCGTGAACTGTCACAATTTCCAATAAAAATAAATGGAACATCAACAATTGACAAGAATAGTGATGGGACATGGACATTTAAATCAACAGATACGAACAGTAATGCTTATGGATATTATAATGTTCCTGCGATATTTGGTGAAACAATTAGTATTACAGTGACGGCAGTATCCTTTGAAGAAGCTGAAAACAATCAAAAATACTCTTCGATTGCTGTACGTTGGATATCAGCTAATGGAGTATGGAAACAGTCATCAGAAAATTATGTAAATTCAACAATGGTTGGAGTATATACGGCTGAGTTGACCATCAATGAACCTGTTGATCCAGGTGATATCATTCAAGTTTCATTTGGTCATTTCCGTCCGTCCATGGCATCTGGAAAATTTTTTGATGCACAAGTTAATATATCAAATAGTATGTATCCAGTTGTAAGAAAAATGTTTGCCTCGACATTAACAATCGAAGCGAGTAAAGCCGGTGAATTTCCCTATTTTTCTTATAAAACCCAATTCCAACAGTTAAATTTGAATATGATAAAGTGGGATGATAACAGCACCTTAATATTGCAGGATGATCAGCTGAAAGTGGCAAATGCAGAAAATAATCTTTGGTACGTTAATCCGAAAATATTGATGTCCTTACCAGAACTTAGTGATTATTCTACAGTTAATGTTTTTCATGGAATGTATGATTGGACTGGTGGAAGTTTCAAGTTGACTTTTGCAGATACAAAAACTGGAAAATTAATTGATTTTAAAACTGATGCTACAAAAAAATTGGTAATACAATATGAAATAAATATATGATGGAATACTTGATTATTAATTAAAATGGATAAAGGATGCATTGGAGATTATTTATAGGAATAATATATAATGCATCTTGTTAAAGAAATTTTTTTATATTTTCATAAATATTGAATTTTACTGCATTATAATTGTAGTGC
>NZ_JAXOQA010000112.1:0-2326 GCF_047307945.1 Commensalibacter sp. A3DC
ATTAAATTTTTAAAAACATAAGTTGCCATTAGAAATAATGATTTTAATAATGAACAAAGCTTTGGAGGAAAAAAAATATGAAACAGCTTTGGAAATTGCCTATAAGACAGCACCGTATTGTCATCCAAAATTGAATGATGCAAAAGTAGAAATGACACAAATCAAAACATTAGAAGATATGTCTGAAGAGGAACTAAAAAACTTTATTGGCAAGGTCACGTTAAAATAGTTTTATTATAAAATTATTAAAATTAATAAATGATGCAACCTTGATGAAGCAATTCTATCAAGGTTGCATAAAGGCTCTTATCTGCCAAAATGATCAACAAAACTATATTTCTCAGCAAAATAGTTGTGAATATTTTTTCCGATTGTGGCCCAATTATCACCGTTTTCTAGTCCGGTTTTAATGATATTGAGTTTTGCCAAGCCATCAGCTTTATCATTATGAGGAGGATTAATAACTCTATCATGATGATTATTATGCTGTTGATTATTGTTATGATGTTGATGGTTATTATTGTGACCATGACCACCAGCAACTTTTGACAATTCGTTTGTTTGTAAAATTTTCATTTGTCTATACCTTTATAAAAAATTAATAACTTCAAAACCTTAAGGTAATTTTTAATATAATACTTTTTTCTGAATGAATCAAATTTCGGTTAGATAATAATTACGATTATATGATAAAATTTTTGTTAGGTGTAAAAATATAATTTATGATTTTGCTACAAAAAGCAAAAAAATTAGCCATTGAAGAACTAAAAAAACGTCATGATGCGCGTCATTATCTTTCGGCATTTACAATTTATACAAAACCGGATTATCGTGCCGGTCTTCATCTGAATTTATTATGTAAAAAACTTGAAGCAGTTGAACGTGGTGAAGTTAAAAGACTGATGGTTTTTATGCCACCGCGCCATGGAAAAAGTGAATTAATTTCAAAACGTTTTCCTGCCTGGTTTTTAGGGCGCAATCCTACAAAACAAGTCATTACAGCCAGCTATTCAGCTAAACTTGCTGATAAATTTGGTCGTGATGTTCGTAATCTAGTGACATCAAAATATTATCGAAATATTTTTTCTGATGTTGCTCTTTCAATTGATAGCAAAGCAAAGGATTTATGGGAAACCAATCATGGGGGTGTGTTTTTAACAGCAGGTATTGGTGGAAGCATGACAGGTTATGGAGGACATCTTGCTATCATTGATGATCCTGTAAAAGATAGACATGAAGCTGAAAGTCAAATAATGCGTGATAATGTCTGGGATTGGTATAAGTCTGTATTGAGAACACGAATTATGCCCGGTGGGGCCATTATTATTGTTCAGACTCGTTGGCATGTTGATGATTTGGCGGGAAGGTTATTATCACAGATGAAAAATGATGCAGGTGAAAAATGGGAGGTTATTAATTTACCAGCTATTGCAAATGAAAATGATGTTTTAGGACGGAAAAAAGGTGAGCCTTTATGGCCTGAAGCGTATGATAGAAATGAGCTTGAACAGATTCGAAAGGCTGTGGGTGAACGAGACTGGTTTGCTTTGTATCAAGGTGAACCAACGCTATCAACTGGATCAATTTTCAAAGTCAATATGCTAAATATTATTGATGCAGCACCAAAACCAGTCCAGGTTGTCAGACGTTGGGATTTTGCTGCTTCCAGAGATATTGGTAAATATGATCCTGATTGGACCGTGGGGGTAAAGATGCAACGGAATGTAGATAGTGGATATACAGTGCTTGATGTTGTGCGACTTCGTGGTTTGCCAGATGAAGTTATTAAGACTGTCAAGGCTGTCGCCAGTCAGGATGGTTTTGATGTTAAAATTGTAATTCCACAGGATCCTGGACAGGCGGGTGTGGCTCAGGTGCAATATTACCTCAAAATGCTTGCCGGGTATAAAATAAAAGCAATACGGGAAACGGGGAATAAAATTGCCAGAGCTGACCCATTTGCATCACAGGTTAACATAGGAAATGTATCTTTATTGAGAGCTAATTGGAACAGATCATATTTAGATGAACTTTCTGACTTTCCTAATGGTTCACATGATGATCAGATTGATGCTTCTTCTGGCGCTTTTGAGGCTATTTCATTACAAAGAAAATTACCGAAAATGCCAAATTGGCAAGGAATTATGAATATTTAATTAAATTTCGTATTGATAATTAAATAAAACAGCGGAATAGCCCATAAAGCTATTCCGCTTTAACTAAAATATTTAAATGATTTAAATAACTATGATTAATAAAATTATAAAATAATCTTAATTAAAATAGTCAATGATTTTAATAAGATATAATTAAACATTACTGATTG
>NZ_JAXOQA010000113.1:0-2324 GCF_047307945.1 Commensalibacter sp. A3DC
TTTTTGAAGTGTACTTAGTAAGCTTTGACGTGTTCTTGAGATATGGTTTTCAATAAGTGATATCGTTTTTTGTATTTTTCCTTTTTTTAAGGCAATCACTATTTGACGATGTTCATCCCATCCCGTGTGATCATATTTATTTTCAAGCCAGCGGGCTCGTCTTAATCTCATCATTGCATTTTCAGTGCCTTGAATAATAAATTCATTTTCTGACAGTTTTGCAATCCATATGTGAAAATCATGGCCAATTTGATCAAGCTGTTCATGAGTTGAGGTTGGTGAAATTGAATTCAGTAGATTTTCAACTTTTGAAATATTTTTATCTATAACTATTTGTGTTGTTTCTTGAATAGCGGCAACCTCAAGTATTTTACGATAAATGCACACTTGAGAAATTTCTTCTAGATTAATCGGGGATACAATCCAACCGGATTTTTTGTGAATAACCAGTCCCTCACTAGCAAGTTTAAATAATGCGGTTCGAATGGAGGTTCTAGAAATTCCAATGAACCCTACAATATCACGTTCTGTTATACGTTCACCCGGTGCTATTTCCATATTCAGAATAAGATTTCTTAATTTTATTTCAGCATGCTGAGCTTGAGTAAGGGTTTCGTTCATAAATTTGTTTCTTATTATTGATTATATGATAGGATCATTTTGGTATACCAAATTGGTATACCAAACAAAGACAATTTTATGGTAGATTTATCATGTCCTCAACAATTGAAACAGATCAAGATGAGTCATATTGGGTTCGCAATCTTTTTGTTTGTTTATTTGGATCATTTACAACCTTTCTTGCAATGACATTAATGTTGCCTTTTTTACCGATCTATGTTCAGCAGTTGGGAGTCAAAGATCATGCAAGTATAGCTCAATGGTCAGGAATAGCCTATAGCGCAACATTTTTTATAGCAGGAATGATTGCGCCATTCTGGGGATATCTGGGGGATCGTTATGGTCGTAAACCAATGCTTCTTAGGGCGAGTCTAGGTATGGCCGTGACAATGGCATTGATGGGATGTGCGACAAATATTTGGCAATTGGTTGGATTACGATTGCTTGCGGGTTTTGCTGGAGGATATTCTTCAGGTGCAACAATCATGATTGCTGCCCAAACTCCCAAGGATCGTTCTGCTTGGGCACTTGGACTGCTTTCATCCGGTATCATGGCAGGAAATCTGATTGGTCCCCTGATTGGGGGGATATTGCCATCTTTAATAGGAATCCGTATTACGTTCATAGGGGCAGGATGTTTAATTTTCATCACGTTTCTTGTTACATTGGGTTTTATTCGAGAACCTTCAAAGTTGGTTATTCATGAAAAAACCGTTAAAGGAAATTGGTTCGATATTCCCAATAAAAGATTGATTTTCATAATGCTGGTTACGGGTATGTTACTAATGATTGCCAATATGTCTATCGAACCAATTATAACCTTATATGTTCATCAACTGGCTGTTGAGCAATCCAGAATAACTTTCTTTGCAGGTTTGATTATGTCGGCTGGTGCTTTTGGGAGTATTTTGTCTGCTTCATGGCTTGGTCATTTAGCGGATAAAATAGGTCATGCACGGATTATTATCTGGACCTTAATTATCGCCGGGATATTGCTTGTTCCCCAAGCCTATGTCACGTCAGTCTGGCAACTTATCGTATTACGTTTTTTTATGGGATTGGCCCTTGGTGGTTTAATGCCCTGCATTATAACAATCATTCGACATCAAGTTCCAAATCATTTAGTGGGAACTGTATTGGGTTATACTATTTCCGTACAATATGTTGGTCAGGTTATCGGTCCATTGGCTGGCGGGTTTGTCAGTGGTTATATGGGTATGTATTTCGTATTTCTCGCAACAAGTGTTCTATTGCTGATTGGTGCCATAGGCAATTGGTTTGCGCTAAAAATATTAGATTATAAATATTAATATTATATTAAAAAGGCTAATTTAATGGTTTATTTAAAAATGAATAAAGAAAAACAGCTTTTCTATTTATGGATTTTCAAGATTTTATATTAAATAATTTTATATCTTTTTCAGTCGCTGGACAGATTACGGCACTGGATTATAAATTAACTGTTTTAAAAGCTGCTTGTGTCAATAGTGATTCTGCAAACACATAATTTTCTGACAGATAATTTTTTTTCAAAAATTTGGTTCTGTTATATATAATGATGAATTACTAAGTCAGCTTTCATAATACTACTGATACGTCTTCCCGATAAATTAAAACATTTTTCTTTCATGGGTCTAGATAGTAGGTTCTATTTTTATTCATAAAATCTTCTATTACTTTTGATTCCTTTGCAAAAAACATTC
>NZ_JAXOQA010000114.1:0-2154 GCF_047307945.1 Commensalibacter sp. A3DC
CAAAAAAACAGAATCCCAATCACAATAAATAAGGTATCCCGTCCATAATCAGCAGAACAGGATACCTTACCAAATATCGGATTCACCCCTGAAAAGAAGTGTCACAAAGCTAAGTTAAATAAAAAATATTAAAATTTAATAAGAAAGAAAAAATTAAGAAAGGTATCAATAGCGATTCACAACTTAAAGACAAGAAACATCCCACCTTCTCGATGCAAACCTTATATGGTGGCAACCAGCACAATTTCAATAACTTAACCAAAATTAATCATTCGCTATATCAACCTCATCAACAGTAAAATAAAAAATGTTTCCAATAGCATCTGGTTTTATCTAAATTAGACTTGATATTTTTGTAAGTCATTTACTTAAACGAAGTAAAAGGTATACCTCCCCCTTTAATCAAGAACATTTTTTTGATGTTTAAAAATATCGTAACTATCTAAAAATAAGAAATAATTTTATAAAATTTATAACTAAAAGTTTACTAAAATTTCTTTTTAATAACCAAAAATTCATTACGAAATTTATTTTATTTCCAGCATATTATACATTTAAAAATAAATAAGGATCACGGTATGAGTAAGGCCCTTCGCTGTTTATGTCCTATTCTTGCAACATTAATCATCCTGATCATTCCAGTCCCTCATGGGCTTGAACCTCATGCATGGAGATTTTTTGCCATTTTTTTGGGATGTATTGTCGGGCTTATTTTAGAACCCCTACCTGGTGGCGCCATTGGATTAATCGGTATTTCCGTTGCTGCCCTATTTGGACCATATGTTCTATTTAGTTCCGAAGAATTGGTCCAGCCTGGATTTAAACCAACCGTCAATGCATTTGAATGGGCTGTTTCAGGATTTTCCAACCCAACCGTATGGCTGATTTTCGGAGCATTTACCTTTGCACTCGCCTACGACAAAACAGGACTAGGAAAACGCATCGCCTTATTACTCGTTCGATCACTTGGTAAAAATACTTTGGCTCTAGGATATGCAATTACTTTTACAGATACAATCCTTGCCCCCTTTACCATATCAAGTACCGCACGTAGTGCTGGCATTATTTATCCTGTTCTTAGTCACCTACCTCCTTTATATAATTCCCGCCC
Source organism: Commensalibacter sp. A3DC (assembly GCF_047307945.1). Lineage (NCBI taxonomy): Bacteria > Pseudomonadati > Pseudomonadota > Alphaproteobacteria > Acetobacterales > Acetobacteraceae > Commensalibacter > Commensalibacter sp. A3DC. Next base: position 1,112 of record NZ_JAXOQA010000114.1, read on the forward strand.
TTTTGATTCATCACGAAAAAAAATTGGTACATATTTAATGTGGACAGGAATTGTTTCAACTTCCATTACCAGTTCATTTTTTATGACCGCACTGGCACCTAATCTTTTGTCAATCAGCATGGTCAATAAAATCATCGGCATTAATATTACATGGATGGAATGGTTCATGGTAACCTTACCAGCCTGCTTTGTCTTGATTACCATTTCTCCCTTATTGAGTTATCATCTTTGTAAGCCGGAAATTAAATCCGGCACTGCCATTCCAACCTGGGCCAATAAAGAATTACAACTGTTAGGATCCTTAACCGCAAAAGAAATGTTACTGATTTTTTTTGTAACTTGCGCACTGCTTTTATGGATTTTAGGTGGGAAATTTATTACACCTCCACTGGTAGGCATTGTTGTGGTTTCAGCAATGTTAATTAGCCAATTATTAACATGGAATGATATCGTGGAAAATAAAGCTGCATGGAATATTTTCACCTGGTTGGCAACCTTGATCGCCTTTGCTTCCGGATTAAACAAATCAGGCTTTATTAATTGGTTTGGTCAATTAATTAGCGTTTATATCATTCATTTTTCACCTCTCGCAGCAATGATTCTACTTTTATGCATTTACTATAGCCTACACTATTTCTTTGCAAGTAATACCGCCCATGCGGCTGCATTATTACCCATCTTCCTCGGGGCCGCCAGTCACATTCCTGGAATTAATATTCATCATTATGTTTTGTTGATCCTTCCCCTTTTAGGATTTATGGGAATTGTCACTCCCTATGCCGCTGAACCAAGTGCTGTCTATTATGGAAGTGGGTTTATCCCTAATTCGGTTTGGTGGAGACTAGGTTTTATCTTCGGTCTTCTTTTCCTTGTCACCTGGTTGTTTATTTCCATTCCATGGGTTTTAATGATATCATAGAATAATAATCAAAACCTTATCAGATGTAGGAAACTCAGGTTTTTGCGATTGCAAGTATTAAATTAAATATTTTTTGAGATGTAACTATCATTAAATTTGTGATATATGTTTTTCCAAATAGCGG
>NZ_JAXOQA010000115.1:0-2013 GCF_047307945.1 Commensalibacter sp. A3DC
GATAAACCAGGTCAAGCCAAGGATGTCTATTTTCAAGATGAGAAACAACCTTGGGTTTGTGGGTATTTTGTTCAGTGAGTACATTGGTCATTGATGCAAAATGTGCCCTATATTCAGCAATAGTATTGGTTACCTGTTTTCCGCTGATACCCATTTCAGCAAGGGAGCACCACATATCAAAATCCTCCCACCCCATTGCATCCCGTTTTACATAAAATCCACCAGCTGCAGCCCAGGCCCATTTGGCAATAAGAACCATTGCGTCAATATAGTTTCCGACGGTGAGGCGTAGGGGATTAAAGGGAACGTGCCCTCCAATGGCCTCTCCTGCGCCAAAATGCTGTATTTCTGGATAGGCATAACCAATATTCGTATTCTGTATGGCCTGCAATAATTTTTCACATGTGTCAGGCATTAAACGGTTATCCGCATCCAATTGCATGGAATACAGTGTTTCACTGGCTGCAATACCAATATTTCGTGCGCCTCCCAAACCGACATTATTTACTGATTGATGGATTTGCAATCGATTGAATCGATGCTTGTGATTTATTGACCATTCAAGAATTAGGGTGATTGATTCGTCAGACGAACCATCATCAACAATAATCAAATCAATATCCTTTAATGTCTGAATAAAAACGGACTCCAGTGCCTCCAGTATATATTGCTGATAGTTATAGGAAGTAATGACAACCGTTACCTCAGATTCCCGCAAGTTATCATGTTCAAAAAGAATGTTGCTGTGTGGAATGACGGGCAAATTGCGAGGGTTATAGTTTTTGCGTGAAATAATAGTTTCCGCTGCCTGTGCTGCGCCTTTTTCATTAACCAAACTTAAAAGCATTGTATCGCAAAGTTTGGATTGACGTTGCAAACTGAAATTCCATAAAACGGCATGATATGCATTTTGCGCCATTTCTTTTCTAAGTGTTTTATTGTCAATAAGCGATAGTAAATATTCTTCCCATTCTTTCGCGGTAGATGCCAGATATCCAGTGACGCCGTGTTGAATGCATCGTTTCAAGGGTTGGGTTGGTGAAACGATTGAACAGACATTTGCCAATGCAGCTTCAAAATATTTAAGCTCACTTTTTGCATTGCAGAAAACATTGTCAATTTCCAATGGGGCAATTGAAATATCAAATCTTGCCAATTCTTGGGGAAGTTTTTCTAAAGGTACGGTATCGCGCCACTCGATGAAATTTTCATAATTTTTCAGTTCCGGAAATTCATTCATATGCAAAATGGGACGGTGGTTTACGGGTTCCCTGAATAAAACAAGGCGTACATTGGAACGTTGTTGAAAAATTGAAATGAGTGCAGGTATGACAAGGGCAAAATCACGCTGATGTGTTCGGGTGCCGCTTGCATAGCCAATCCGGATGTAATCATCATTTTTTGTTGCTTGAACAATACGGGCGGCAAATCGTGATAATTTTACGCATTCATCATCAAAAATATTGGGTAGGGTATATATTAATGGGCCGGCATGTCTAGGAATAAGTTCCTGCGCCATATGTTCACGCATTTCTTTTGTAGTTGCAATCGCAAAGTCTGAACGCATGAGGGTCTGACGCATGTTGTGAAATGTATGGGCCGTTTTTGCCTCGGTTGTACCAATGGTACGTATACCATCTATGATCTCAATATGGGCAAAATGGGGTTTAAAGACAATATCGTCGACATCAAAGGCGGTTAATTTATTATATTCCTTGCTTAGTTTCAGAATTCCATCAATGTGACCGCTAAACTCAACACGCCATAAAATGATGATATCAGCCCATTGTATATCGTTAACGCTAACATCAGCCGCGTTTGAAACCTTAGCTTCATGGCCGGCCATAATGCAAGCTTTGGCATTACGATAACAACGATAAATTACACCCGGTGTATCGGGTTCTCCAGCAACAAAAAGAATTTTTCTTATGGGATTATAGGAATTGTAATCAGGCCTGGCAAAGTAATTCAGGCTATCCATTGAATGTAAAGAGTTAGAATTTGGAAGGGAAT
>NZ_JAXOQA010000116.1:0-1953 GCF_047307945.1 Commensalibacter sp. A3DC
TAAATTTTTTGGGATGATACTTTGTTTGAAATTGAAGCAATAATAATAAAAACTCGCTAATCTAAAGAATTGTAACAAAATAAAACAAAAGATATAAATTTCTTTTTTATTAACTGATAATTTTTTCATAATATCAAAACATGATAAAATTACAAAAAAACTCAATATTTTTGGGAAATGTAAATTATACAGAATAACTTATTGAATGGCGGAGAAGGTGTCCGACGAATTAAACAAATAACAAATTGATAAATAAAATAAATTTAATATTTTTATCTTATTTATACCCCACATTATACCCCGAAATGAAAAAGCTTGTTTTTTTTATTTTAAAGATATTTTAGAAGCCTATAAATGCTTATTATTTTGAATAATAAAACATATAAATCCTAACAATCAATGGCCTGCTGGAAACGGTCGATATTCTTTTGCCAATCCGCCTTGCCCAACGCCGTATTGTAGTACTTCTTGTGATACTGGGCCATCGCTGTTGCATTCCTGGAATCTGGCAGTATCTCCCTGATCCGGATATAGAAAACGCGGCACATGGCCGCGGCAAAGAAAAGGTTTCCTGTCAATGTCTCGGGTTTCGGAATCCCCCTGTTGTCCAGGTTAAAATCACCCGCGATATGCATTAAAAGACTTCTTAGCGGTTGCCTTCTCGCATTGTTGAGATAATTGTCCCAGATATCGTGATAGGTCGCGGGTTCCATCTGACATGGCCCCAACGCGGGCCCCTTGCCAAGCTGCCTGAGATATGTATAGTTGCATGCATATCCCTCCACCAGAAAAGTTCCCGTTACCTGATTGATCGCCCTCTGTCCACCAAGATTTATATAGTTCAGTGCTGGTGTTATCACCTCATGTTTCAAATGATTAAGATAAATTCCACCTGTGGTTTTTGTCATACTGGTTTTTCCTTTTTAAAACGAGAAGCGGATAATAAAAAACCCACCGCAATGGGTGGGTGACTGAAGTTTTACTGTTGTAAAATAATAATTTTAATTATATGAATTCAACCTTATCAATTGATCCAGGTCGTCGATATTGCATTGTATTACTTTGGCTAATTCATTTTTTTCATAACCTAATTTATTCATATAAAAGTTTAAGACTTTATTCAATAATTTAGGTTTGCTTTCCTTTAAACCGTTTTCTTGACACATCAAGAGTTTTTCGCCAAATCCTGACAATCACATAGCTGGCATGAAAGACCATATTTGAATAAAGAATTTTACCTTGACCAAAAGAAAAGAAATTTCTTCATCTATTTTAAAAACCAAACATAAGCTTGATGCAAGGCGGCAACTTTTACGGAATAATCAGTTCCTAATAGGATAAATTAACAAGATTTTCAAATCTGATTTAAATGAAGACCAAAAAAAGAGGCACCATAAACAAACTTTTACAAACCATTATTTCAAAATACAACATCAATATACAATCAAATAATGACGCTCCTTTTTCTGATAAAATTCTAAAAGGAAACTTACAAAATGTTACCCATACACGTGAAGAAATTAAAGGTTGATTTAGTAAAGCTAAACTCCAATTATATGCAATGTAAGGCAATTTCTGAAATTTCATATTTGTAATTGACTTATCTTCATCTTTTGCGAGACAGAAAAATTCATTCTCAACTGAAACTGCAGAATGTACCATAAATCCACATCTTTATTTAAAAATGAATTAAATTAATAATTTGGATAGGTATAATTTTACTGACAGTAAATAACATTGAATGTCATTACAACATTACGTGATATTTTATAACAATAAAACGAATTTATCCATCAATATTAGTTTCTTGAACTAATATTATTTTTAATACGTAATAAATAAAAATATTCAAGCTACATATAATATTTAAACTGCCGCTGGTCCAAGTTTAACCCTTGGATGCTGCTTTGACATAATTCTGAATAATTATGAACTCCAACCAATCCATAATAA
>NZ_JAXOQA010000117.1:0-1884 GCF_047307945.1 Commensalibacter sp. A3DC
AAAAACTATTATCTAATATTTTAATTTGGGTCCTGCTTGATAGATAGTTTCAGAGACGTTAAATTTTTTGAAATTATCAATAAATTGTTGCGCTAAATTTTGTGCGGCTTGATCATAAGCTTGTGGATCTTTCCAACAGTTGCGTGGATTTAGAATTTTATTTTCAACATTAGGTATTGCAGTGGGAATATCCAGATTCATAATTTCAAGATGCTCTGTTTTTGTTTCGTTAATAAGGCCATTTTGTATCGCATGGATAATTGCTCTCGTTGTTGGAATTTTGAACCTTTTACCTACACCATAACCACCTCCTGTCCATCCTGTATTAACCAAATAAACATGCGAATGAAAATTCTTAATTCGTTTGATTAAAAGTTCTGCATAGACTTGTGGTGGACGTGGAAAAAAAGGTGCACCAAAACATGTTGAGAATGTGGATTTGATTCCTGAACCGGATCCTATTTCCGTTGATCCAACCAATGCGGTGTATCCAGAAAGAAAATGGTATGCAGCTTGTTCATGATTTAGAATGGCAACAGGTGGCAAGACGCCGGTTAAATCACAAGTCAAAAAGATAATTGCATTAGGTTCGCCCCCTTTGTTATTTTTTGCCCGTTTCACAATGAAATCACGAGGGTAGCAAGCTCTTGTATTCTGAGTGAATTGTTCATCATTGTAATCAGGCTCACGTGTCGCTTTATCTAATACGACATTTTCAAGAACACTTCCAAAACGGATGGCTCGCCAGATAACGGGCTCATTTTTTTCACTAAGATGAATACATTTTGCATAGCATCCTCCTTCAATATTAAAAACTGTTCCTGCACCCCAACCATGTTCATCATCTCCAATCAGGTAACGGTGTTCATCGGCTGAAAGTGTTGTTTTACCTGTTCCTGACAATCCAAAAAACAAAGTTACATCATCTTTTTCGCCAACATTTGCTGCACAATGCATGGGTAAAACGTCTTGTTCAGGCAAAAGAAAATTTTGCACAGAGAACATGGCTTTTTTCATTTCCCCGGCATAAGGCATTCCTGCAAGTAAAACTTTTTTTTGAGAAATGTTAATGATGACAGTTCCCTCAGAATTGGTACCGTCTCGTTCAGGATTGCACTTGAAACCGGGAGCGTTGATAATTTGCCATTCAGAAAGTTGTTTTGGATTATAAATATCAGGATTGATGAAAAGGCATCTTCCAAACACGTTATGCCAGGCGGTTTCGGTAATCATTTTGACGGGTAGATAATAATTTTGATCAGACCCGACATGAACATGAGAAATGAAACATGCTTGTCGATTGATATAATCCTCGACATGTTTCCATAAGGTGTCAAATTTATTTTCGGAATAAGGTTGGTTAATTTTACCCCAATTAATCGCATTTTCTGTTATGGCTTCTTTAACGATAAAACGATCAGCCGGGGACCGTCCGGTTCGTTTGCCCGTTTTTACTGTTAACGCACCATTAGCGGCCAATTTTCCCTCATTGCGTTGAATGGCTAACTCAACAAGTTCTGCGATGCTAATATCTGTATAATGTTTAACGTGATTCATTCAATATTTCCAACGGCATTATCAGGTTTAAAGATAAAATTATGAATTATATGCAGTCGGTTGTTTAATCACATATATGCTATTATTTATCTATTTAAATTATCAAAAAGGGTTTGTCATGATTATAATTGTTAAAATTCTTGATCAGGATCGTTATTTTTGGAAAAAGCATATGAATGTATTCAAGGGTTATTGAAGAACGATACTAATAGATCCTTTTATCTGGTTAAATCAATATTTATTTAAAAAAATATTATTCTGATTTTATTATCACTTAAATTTGAATATAATTACGAAATTATATCGATTTTTTTTCAAAAAAATTTC
>NZ_JAXOQA010000118.1:0-1872 GCF_047307945.1 Commensalibacter sp. A3DC
AATCACTTTATAATCAAAAAATTAATTATTTTAATTTAAACAGGATATATCAATGCATCGCTACCGCACTCATAATTGTGCCGCTCTAAGATCCCAGGATGTTGGATCAACTGTCAAGCTTTCTGGATGGATACATAGTAAAAGAGATCATGGGGGTTTACTTTTTATCGATTTGCGCGACCATTTTGGTATTACCCAGATTGTTATTCCCACCAATTCACCTTTGCTGAACACTGCGGAAAGATTAAGAGTGGAAAGCGTTATTTGCATTACAGGTAAGGTTGTCGCTCGTGAAGGAGAAACCGTTAATCCAAAATTGCCAACAGGACAAATTGAAATTCAGGCTGAAAATCTTGAAATTATTTCCGAAGCTGACGTATTGCCTTTTCAAGTGACTGGCAACGAAAACTATCCGGAAGATTTACGTTTAAAATATCGTTATATCGATCTGCGTCGAGAACGAGTTCATCGCAATCTGATGTTAAGGTCAAACATTATTGCAAGCCTTCGCCATAGAATGATTGAACAGGGTTTCACTGAATTTCAAACTCCTATCCTGACAGCTTCTTCACCTGAAGGTGCCAGGGATTTTCTGGTTCCTGCCCGTCTACATCCTGGAAAATTTTATGCATTGCCACAGGCACCGCAACAATTCAAACAACTTGCAATGGTGGCTGGTTTTGACCGCTATTTCCAAATAGCCCCCTGTTTCCGTGACGAGGCTGCACGTGCGGATCGTTCTCCGGGAGAATTTTATCAACTTGATTTTGAAATGTCTTTTGTCACTCAAGAAGATGTTTTTGAAACGCTGGAACCTGTTATGGAGGGCATTTTCAAGGAATTTGCACCCACACATACTGTAAGTTCAGCACCCTTTAAACGTATTCCCTATAAACAAGCCATGAAAGAATATGGCAGTGATAAACCAGATTTAAGAAACCCCTTAAAACTTGTTGATGTTTCCGAAGCGTTCAAAAATTCTAGTTTTGGTCTCTTTGCAAAAATTGTTGAGGCAGGAGGAGAAGTTCGTGCTGTTCCCGCTCCTGGTGCAGGATCATTTCCCCGCTCTTTTTTCGATAAGTTGAATAAATGGGCCAGAGAAGAAAAAGCGGGTGGTTTGGGATACATCATCTTTGAAGACAATGGGGCAAAAGGACCAATTGCCAAAAATTTGGATGAAAAACGTTGTGAAATGATCCGCCAGGCCTGTCATTTAAAAAGTGGCGATGCTGTTTTCTTTGTAGCTGGACAGGGCCCTGATATGGTTAAATTTTCCGGTTCTGTTCGAACAAAAATTGCAACAGAACTTGATCTAATTGAGAAAAATGCCTTCCGTTTCTGTTGGATTGTTGATTTCCCTATGTATGAAATCAATGAAGAAACCGGATTGATTGATTTCTCTCACAATCCCTTCTCCATGCCTCAGGGTGGACTTGAAGCACTGATAAACAAGAATCCTTTGGAAATTAATGCATATCAATATGATATCGTCTGCAATGGTATTGAACTTTCTTCAGGTGCAATTCGAAATCATCGACCTGACATCATGATCAAAGCCTTTGAAATTGCCGGATATCCAAAGGAAGAAGTCGAAAAGCGTTTTGGTGGTATGCTAAACGCATTCCGTTATGGAGCTCCGCCTCATGGAGGTGCCGCACCTGGTATTGATCGCATGGTCATGCTTCTGATGGATGAACCCAATATTCGTGAGGTCATTCTATTCCCATTAAATCAACAAGGTGAGGATTTAATGATGGAAGCGCCTGCCCCGATTTCTGCAGAACGATTAAAAGAATTGTCCTTGGCAATCAGTGTACCAAAAGTGGCAGTAAAAAAATCTAATGAAACTGTTGAAAAAGATAAAAAATAAAT
>NZ_JAXOQA010000119.1:0-1769 GCF_047307945.1 Commensalibacter sp. A3DC
AAATTAATGATTAATTCCATTGATCATATTGTGCTGACAACATACAGACTTGATGCGTGTATCCATTTTTACACTCAGGTTTTACAATTTTCCCTGCAACATTTTGGACAAGATCGAATAGCTTTTAAATTCGGCAATCAAAAAATCAATGTTCATGAATATGGTAAGGAAATTGAACCAAAGGCACATTTACCCGTACCAGGTTCTTTAGATATCTGTTTTGTTACTCAAGAAAAACCAGCAACAATTCTTGCTCATTTACAGAAACATGGAATTAAATCGCTTGAAGGTCCTATCAACCGAACAGGGGCACAGGGGTCCATTGAATCCATTTACCTACGTGACCCTGATCTGAATTTAATCGAGATTGCACGATATATTGAAAACCCCTGAATCAAACAAGGGGTATTTTTAAAAATCAATAACTCTTATTCTATATTTTATCTTAACTTTATGCCAAGGCCTGTTCAAGATCCTGAATAATATCATTTACATTTTCGATACCAATCGATAGACGAATCACATCGGGTCCCGCTCCTGCAGCAATTTTTTGTTCATAACTTAATTGACGATGTGTAGTCGATGCAGGATGAATGACTAAGGAACGCGTGTCTCCAATATTAGCCAATAAAGAAAACATTTTTAACGAGGAGACAAACCGGACAGCTGAATCATATCCTCCTTTTATTCCAAAGGTAAATACTGATCCAGCCCCTTTAGGCGCATATTTCTTCTGCAAATCATTATATTTATTATCAGGCAATCCAGCATACGAAACCCACGCAACCTTTTCATGATTAGCCAGATAATGAGCTACCACATTTGCATTGTCACAATGACGCTGCATACGCAAAGGTAAGGTTTCAATTCCCGTTAAGATCAAAAATGCATTAAAAGGAGAAATTGTTGGACCAAAATCACGCATACCCAATACACGCGCAGCAATTGCAAAAGCCGATGAACCTGCCGCATCCGCAATAACCAACTCTGCATAATCATGTCGTGGCTCTGTAATTTTTTTATATTTGTTATCTTTTTTCCAATCAAATTTACCACCATCAACAATAATGCCGCCCATCGAATTTCCATGTCCCCCCATAAATTTAGTCAGGGAATGAATCACGATATCGGCACCATGTGCAAAAGGGCGAACCAGATAAGGCGTCGCCATGGTGTTATCCACAATCAAAGGGATATGATTGGCATAAGCAATTTTTGCAATGGCCTCTATATCAACAATTATACCACCAGGGTTTGCAAAGCTTTCAATAAAAATCGCCTTTGTCCGACCATCAATTGCTTTTTCAAAAGTGGATAAATCGTCAATATCAGCAAAACGAACATGCCAGTCAAATGATTTGAAAGACTGGGCAAACTGGTTAATTGAACCACCATATAATTGACGGGCGGCGATGAAATTATCCCCTGCCTCCATCAGGGTATGAAAGGTTAAAAACTCTGCAGCATGTCCAGAAGCAGTTGCCAATGCTGCACTTCCTCCCTCCAGTGCTGTCACCCGTTCTTCCAATACAGCCTGGGTTGGGTTCGTAATCCGACCATAAATATTTCCCGCATCTGTCAAGGCAAAGCGATTGGCTGCCTGATCAACATCTTTAAAAACATAAGCTGTAGTCTGATAAATCGGTGTTATTCTTGCCCCTGTTACTGGATCAGGTGTTGCCCCCGCATGAATAGCCAAGGTTTCAAAATTTGTATTTTTACTCATTATTTATGATCCGATATAAAAATGAAAAATGATGCCAAATCAT
>NZ_JAXOQA010000120.1:0-1719 GCF_047307945.1 Commensalibacter sp. A3DC
AAATTGTAACGTCATAATTAAAGAACAAATAATAAGTTGTTGTTTTAAGAAAAGTAATAATTCAAATAAAAATTCAGTTTATCAATTAAACAATTGTACGGTTTTTTTTAAATCATAAACTTTATAAGTATTCAATTAAGATCACGTAAAGGGGCAAGTAAAAATGCAGAAAAAACGTATTGTTGTATTAGGAGGTGGAATTTCAGGAATGGAATTCGTGACCCGATTATCCTCTTTATTGAAATCTGAACAATATGAATTAATGTTAATTGATAAAAGCGAATATCATATTTGGAAACCGATGCTGCATACATTTGCTGCAGGAAGTGCGAAACCCAATGAACAGGGGATCAACTTTCTTACACAGGCCAAACGTGATGGTTATATCTTTAATCCGGGAAATGTTTCAAAAATTGACTTGAAACAGAGAAAAATCACTTTAGACGCATTATATGACAAAACCAATAAAGAAATACTTCCGGAACGGAATATTGAATTTGATTACTTGGTTATTTCGATGGGCAGTAAAACCAATGATTTTAACACTAAAGGTGTAAAAGAATATGCCTATCCAATTGATGATCTGGATCATGCCCTTGATTTTTACAATGATTTAAGGAATTTTATAATACAAGCTGCAATTTTGAAGGAAAAGCATCATGTTGTCATTGTTGGGGCCGGTGCGACTGGAGTTGAGTTAAGCGGTGAAATTATCTATCAGCTTAAACAGTCTTCACAGTATGTTGGGTATGATTTTACCGATTATTTGCATTTGACAGTTGTGCAATCGGGGGATCAGATCTTACCCACTTTTGAGAAAGAAATTGGTAATGCTGTCAAAGTGACCATGAATAAAATTGGCATAAATACTTTGTTATCAGCGCGCGTAAAAGAAGTAACCAAGGATCACGTATATCTTGAAAATGGTGCTGTAATTCCTGCAGATCAGGTTGCTTGGACAACCGGAATAAAAGGTGATAATTTATTGCAGGAAATTGATGGTGTCGAATATTCCAAACGATCCCAGATTGTTGTGACCCCACGATTACAAGTCATTGGGTTTCCCTATGTATTTGCAATGGGAGATTGCTCTTCTGTTCAGGATAACTCTTTACCACCAACCTCGCAAGTGGCTACGCAACAGGCCTACTATTTAAGTCGTAATTTTTTAAAACTGATTCAAGATCCTGCTTCGGTCAACCCTTTTGATTATAAAGATTATGGTTCACTTATCAGCGTTGGACGTTATCAATCTTTTGGTGTTTTTGGTCATCATATTGCAATAAGAGGGTGGGTTGCAAAAATTGCACATTTATATTTGTATCGCTCACATCAAATCAGAATATTGGGTTTGAGACGTGCAATCAGCGCAATTTTGGCAGATAAATTCAGAAAGCTGTCAATATAGTTAGGCTCGATAAAAGGTTTTGGGTTTGCTTGTTTGTATTAAGAGCATAAATAAATCATATATCCACCACAGCCAGACAATTCCGCAAAAAACATAACCTATCAGGACTATTTTTGTAACTAATCCTAAAACCATAAGGAAAGCCATCAGGATACCGGTAAAAAATTTGTTGATATAGATACGATGCACCCCGAAGAAACCCAAAAAAAACCAAAGGATCATAGCGATTACAAATGATCGGTTTCTAACATTTAAATTGGTTACCAGACTTATTAATCTTTTACATTCCTTTAAAGTTAAATTGTTATTGA
>NZ_JAXOQA010000121.1:0-1686 GCF_047307945.1 Commensalibacter sp. A3DC
GTTATTATACACAACCCAGTCATCATTGGGATAATCCAACCGAATTTGATATTCATTTAAGTAAAAAGGTTCAAGCACAGTATATTAAATTTCAATTAAATTCTAAAGGCAATTTAGATAAATTGGAAATAACACTGGACAATAACCACATCGACAATAATGAAGAAATAATAAATATCTCCTCTTTTATAAAAAAAACAAAAAAAGAGGCAGCTAATAGCAGGGTAGTTATTAGTACATTATTCAATGAATCTGATGATTATTTAATGTTATATATTAATAACTTTCTTTTTTTTACACCAGAAAATGTTATTTTAATATTAAATTTTCCACATAATAGACCCATTCCTAAGGCTGCTTTAACAATTAGTGACCGTATTATCATCATTAATGGAGGGTTTAAAAGACACAAATGGGGAAATACTCTATTATTAGGACATCTTGAAACGTTGGATTACGCAAAAAATAATCTTGTTTTTGACTACTTTTGTACAATGGCTTCAAATAGTCTTTTTGTAAGGCACCTTACAATATCCTCCATACTAAATCAATTGAATCAAAAAGCTTTAACTCCAATTGCCTCACAAAGATCTTACGATTATGATGTTGATCTTGACGCTGAAATCACTACTAATCATGGAACTTGGATGTGGCATCACTATAAATCTCTTCCCCAATTAAAAGAACATATCATTAATGAAATCGGACTTACCCGTATTTCAGCAACCCAAATCGAAGGATTATTTGCCCATAAAAAGGATTGGTTTTTAATTCTTGAAAAAGTTGAAGAGATAAAAAACTTGGCACCTTTTTTATCCTCTCATTTTTTCGTTGCACTTGAAGAAGTCATTCCTATTTCCATTTTCAACCAGTTCGGCTCTGGATATTATACTCATATCTGTTTTATGTTATGGACAAAACCTAACTATTTAATAGAAATCAAGGAAATTTTATCTATAGGATCACAATTACCAGATCATATTTCATCCATTAAATGGTTTCCGAGAGATTGTTATGCATCAACAACCTTGGCTGTTTGTACATCATGGGGAAGACAATTAATTGGACTAGAAAAAAAAGAAAGATTGCCTAACAAATTACAAGCTTCAATCATCCTTAATGATTTTTTGCAAGCCATTAAATCCAGAATACAGACATTGCCACTGACTGAAAAATGGAAACTGGATAAAAAAAAATCGGCTTTAGATTTTCACTGGAACTATAATAATTATCCAGTGGAACGACAAAGATTTTATTTAGATATAGGTCAGTCCTTCACAGATTCAGAAGATCCAGAAACAGGACCTGCACACTTATTTTTTGAAAATACAAATCACCTTGTTGATTTATCCCTTTTTCTCATCGAGAAAAAAAATACCTGTAATATTTTACGCTATTTTTGTCTCTCCTTTGATGCCCAGAAAAAAACTTTGGTTTCTAATATTTCCGAATTGGAGGGATATTTGTATTTATCATCACAGCAAAAGAATAAATCAATAAAAATCTCAATCGATAAAAATAAGATGAATAACTATCATCATTATCAAAAATTATTTGAACGTTTTGTAGAACATACAAATATTGAAGGGCCTCATAATTATTTTGTAAGAAATTGGGATTTAAAGGAAGAAAATGAAAATAAAATAGATTACTATTTTCTTAATTGCCAATGTATTGGTACCCCAA
>NZ_JAXOQA010000122.1:0-1652 GCF_047307945.1 Commensalibacter sp. A3DC
AATCGAAGTATCAGTAATGAATGGTTTAAAACTAAAAAGCAAAGTTTTATTCATAATAAAAATGGATATAAAAATAGCAAATATAATTTAGCGAAAACTTTAATTAACTATTCTAGTGATAAATGGGAGAAAAATGATATTTTAGAAACAACTGAAAAAGCAGCAAAAAGAATATCCAATTTTATTTTTTCATAATAATATGCTGTTTTGTTCTTGACGCATTAGATTGATCTCTTCTTATATGTGCTCTAATAATACATCATAATATTATATTTGATCATAAAAAGGATTGATAAATGATGAAAGATCAACATGATTACAAAGTGAAAGATATTTCACTTGCGAGTTGGGGGCGGAAAGAGATTGCTATTTCTGAAGGGGAAATGCCAGGTTTAATGGCTCTTCGTAAAGAATATGCGGATAAACAGATTCTTAAGGGGGCGAGAATTGCCGGCTGCTTGCATATGACTATCCAGACAGCTGTGTTAATTGAAACCCTTGTTGCCTTGGGAGCGGAAGTGCGTTGGTCATCTTGTAACATTTTCTCAACTCAGGATCATGCGGCTGCGGCAATAGCTGCAGCTGGTATTCCTGTATTTGCTTGGAAAGGTGAAACCGAGGAGGAATTTAACTGGTGTATTGAACAGACCATTCATGGTCCGAATGGTTGGGTTCCCAATATGATTTTGGATGACGGGGGTGATTTAACCCTGTTAATGCATCAGAAATATCCTGAGATGTTAAAAAATATTAAGGGGTTGTCTGAAGAAACGACAACAGGTGTTCACCGTTTGCGTGAAATGGAAAAGAAAGGAACCTTATTAGTTCCGGCATTCAATGTCAATGACAGTGTTACGAAGTCTAAATTTGATAATTTATATGGTTGTCGTGAAAGCCTGGTCGATGCAATCCGTCGCGGTACAGATGTAATGATGTCTGGAAAGGTTGCCGTTGTTGCCGGTTTTGGTGATGTGGGTAAGGGTTCGGCAGCAAGTTTGCGAAATGCTGGTTGTCGCGTTCTTGTTACAGAGGTTGATCCTATTTGTGCATTACAGGCCGCGATGGAAGGATATGAAATTGTCACTATGGAAGAGGCTGCACCACGTGGTGATATTTTCGTAACTTGTACCGGTAATATTGATATTATTACCGTTGATCATATGCGTGCCATGAAAAATCGTGCGATCGTTTGCAACATTGGTCATTTTGATTCAGAAATTCAAGTTGAAAAATTACGGAATTTCACGTGGGAAAATATTAAACCCCAAGTTGATGAGATTATTTTTCCCGATGGTAACCGTATTATTCTTCTTTCTGAAGGACGTTTGGTTAATCTTGGGAATGCCACTGGTCATCCATCTTTTGTGATGTCTGCCTCCTTTACAAACCAGACTTTGGCACAGATTGAATTATGGACAGCACCAAAGGGTAAATATGAAGCAAAAGTCTATACCCTTCCCAAGTTCTTGGATGAGAAGGTGGCAGCTTTACATCTCGAAAAAGTTGGTGCGGTTCTATCTAAATTAAATAAAGCTCAGGCTGATTATATTGGCGTTGATGTTGAAGGTCCATTTAAACCAGATTCTTATCGTTATTAGTTTTAAAAATAATAGTGACATAAAAAAACTCATTACAATTTGTAATGAGTTTTT
>NZ_JAXOQA010000123.1:0-1636 GCF_047307945.1 Commensalibacter sp. A3DC
GATTGAATGTACTTTATGAGGAAAGGTTAAGTTATGGATAGTCTAATTGCTTTTTATAGTCCTATAAATTTCCTGAAAAAGTATATTATATTGGGTTTAAACGTAATGATTTTGCTTATGCCAATTAACAAATCAATGGCGCTTGATCTTTCCAATAATGGTAAACCTCCTCAAAATATTGATGATAGTTCAGTACCAGAGACGAATCGGAATGTTGCACTTGGTGAGATGAATAAATTCAATACACGTGAAGTAAACCCGTCCAGTCTTGATCCAACAAAAAGCATTTTTTCTAAACCGATAAATGATTATCTGGATAAATATGGTATTCAGCTTGGGTTAAACTGGGTGACAGAGACAGCTGGTGTGGTTCATGGTGGACGGAGAAACGGTGCTGATTTTACACAGCAAATAACATTTTCAGTTGATATGGATTGGGAAAAAATCGCGGGCTTAAAGGGCTTTTCAACTCATATGATTGTTATGAATCGTTCAGGTCGTAATGCCAGTGCTGATTATGTTGGGGATACGCAGATTCAGGCCCAGGAAGTATATGGAGGAGGCTATTCTCGCTTATTTCATATTTATGATGTTTATGGTGAACAAAAATTATGGAATGGTCGGGTCGATATTAAAGTCGGTCGTATGAGTGTTGGAGATGATTTTGCCCATAGTCCCATGGCATGTCAATTTATGATTCTTTCAACTTGTGGCCATCCAAGAAGTACTCAATCTCAACAGGGATTTTCAGATTGGCCTGGTGCAGTTTGGGGGGGAAGAATTCTTGTTAATATGACACCTAATAGTTATTTTGAAGTGGGTGCATATCAAAGTACACCTTGGCCACAAGGAGGAGCAACTGGATTTTATTGGGGAACCAAGGGAACAACTGGTGCTTTCGTTCCTGTTGAATTTGGTTATAATCCTGATATCGGAAAACATCATTTAGTGGGTAGCATTCATATTGGTGCAGGTATAGATAGCAGTCATTTTCAAACCTGGTCTTCACAAGTTTTAAATAACAATAAAAAAGATTACCGTACCCAATTCTGGATTCAATCCTACCAAATGATTTATCGTCATGATGCAATTGATGATCATGGATTATTTGTTTTGGCAAATTATGGGCATGATTCTACGACAACATCAACATTTAAGGACTTTTACAATTTCGGGTTTTTGGATCGTGGATTTTGGAAAGACAGAGCCTATGATCAAATTGGGGTGATGTTTACATATTATACGATCCCTCATACTCTTCGGCATGCACAGCAATTTCAAGTGGCACATGGAGCACCATTAAATGGTAATGGAGTTTTCGCTCTATTGAATGGCGCCCCTGGAGTTCAGGGAGATTCAATTTTATTTGAAGCTAATTATGGTTTTGCTGCCTATCGTGGAATCATGATTATGCCAGTATTTGAATATTTTCATCATGTTGCCGCGACGAAGGCCTATAAAGATGCAACGATTGTTGGTTTGAAAACCAACGTAACTTTTTAAAAAACTATATTGCTTGTCACTGTAAAAAGAATAAATTAACGATAATAGCTATTCTCATTATAATCAAAAATTTTATTAAAGATTTCAGGGTTGAATACAGTGATAAACTATAAATCGATTTTAATTTTATTTA
>NZ_JAXOQA010000124.1:0-1531 GCF_047307945.1 Commensalibacter sp. A3DC
TTTTAAAGAAAATAAATCATATATAATCAATTCTTCATAACAATGACAATTTCAAGATTTTATGCCACTTTATTTTCTTAATCTGTTTAATTTTCTTGTAGCCGATGTTCGAGACGGTTTAGGACCTTTCCTAGGTGTGTTTCTGCAGCAAAATCATTGGCAAGTTAATAAAATCGGTTTTGTCATGACATTGGCTGGGTTAACCAGCATAATCATCACCACACCCGTAAGTATGCTGATTGATCATATTCGTTACAAAAAAAATATAGGTATTATTGCCACAATCAGTATCATTATGGGCTGCTATTTTATCTATCATTATCCCAATTTGCCAATGACAATCATTTCTCAAATGTTAATTGCCATTGCCGGAGCAACCCTTATTTCAGCAACAGTCAGCATAACAATGGGATTGGTGGGACCCGATCTCTTTGATAAACAAATTGGGTATAATGAATCATTTAATCATGCAGGAAATGCTTGTGCAGCCCTTATAGCCGGAATAGCAAGTTATTATTTTGGATTAAAGGCTATTTTTATTTTAATGAGCTGTTCAGCATTCCTGGCTATTACAGCCCTTGCATTAATCCCATCCAGACAAATTGACAATAAAATTGCACGGGGGTTAAATGTCAACCAAACCAGTCCCCAACCCTTTTTCAAACTCTTAAAAAATAAAAAACTTTTTATTCTTGCTGTTACGATCGGTTTGTTCCATCTTGCCAATGCAGCGATGCTTCCACTTTTAAGTCAATCAATGGTCGCAAAAAATATTATCAATAAACCGGGATCCTATACCGCCATGACGATCATAATTGCTCAGGCAACAATGATCCCAATGGCCATTTTTGCCGCGTTTTTTGCAAAACGGCATGAATATAGAATTCTGCTTGTTTTAGCCCTTGTTGCACTACCTGCAAGAGGATTACTGATTGGAACAATTCAACATCCCCTTGTTTTGCTTCCTGCCGAAATTCTTGACGGTGTTGGTGCTGGTCTGATCGGTGTTGCCATCCCTGGAATCGTTGCCAAGATAATGCAAGGATCAGGACGATTTAATACGGGACTAGGCATTATCTTCACATGTCAGGGATTATGCGCATCATGCAGTCATTATCTTGCAGGAACAATAGCAAAATACCATGGTT
This sequence comes from Commensalibacter sp. A3DC, assembly GCF_047307945.1. Taxonomy (NCBI): domain Bacteria; kingdom Pseudomonadati; phylum Pseudomonadota; class Alphaproteobacteria; order Acetobacterales; family Acetobacteraceae; genus Commensalibacter; species Commensalibacter sp. A3DC. The sequence continues at coordinate 1,149 of NZ_JAXOQA010000124.1, forward strand.
ATGATCAGGCTTTTCTCACGCTTTCACTGATTGCCCTTTGTGCCCTGGTTTTCTGGTTGGTTTTTACTAAAGACGTATCTTTTGGCTAAATGAACTATTTTATTTGTCTTTCAAAATTGAGTGCAATCCCGTTGATACAATACCTTTCCCCATTTGGCGCAGGTCCATCCTGAAACAAATGACCCAAATGTGCCTTACATCTGGCACAATGAACCTCAATCCTTTTCATATGATGACTTGTATCTACTTCCGTTTCGATCGCACCATTTATTACAGAAAAAAAAGATGGCCAGCCACAACCACTTTCAAATTTCATATTTGCCTTGAACAGGGGTGCATGACAGGCAATACATTGATACACCCCTTCTCTCCATTCATAATTC
>NZ_JAXOQA010000125.1:0-1521 GCF_047307945.1 Commensalibacter sp. A3DC
AATTATATAGGGGTCATTGATAATGGTAAACAATATTGAAGCCGTACAAAGTAACCTCTCATATGGACGTAAAAAAGGGTTTTTACGATCATGTACAATGGGTATTCTTTTTTTGAAGATCTCGATTTCATTTTCTTATGCAAATGTCTATCAGACTAACCGATGGAGATCAAATATAACTCCTTTTTTAAATAAAGAAAAAGAAGAAAAAAAAGACAAAGATGAAAATGATCAACAGGCTGAATATATTTGTTATGAAAAATCCATCCGTTGCACAATGTGGAATGCGGATAGGGTCGTAAATGTTGATCCATATAAAGACCTTCATTATCAAGTAGGTTATTCAACGCTTGCCTTTCCAAAGGGAAGACCGACATTTTATTCAGCGAGTAAAAAACTTAGTATCGCTTTTGGTCTTTATATTAATTACGACATTGGGGCTTTATTAGGTCCAAATAAACGAGCAAATGGACCAAAAGTTTCAAGTTATCAAGGAACTTTACGTCGTGGACGTCCGATTATTGTTGTAAAATATACTGATTTCGCCTTAACGGTTACACCAGATATTGGACGTTTTGGACTTGAACATCATGATCTGTTCGGAGCGGATTTGAAATATACAGGTATTAAGAATCTGGTAATTGGAGGGGGTTTACTCCAACCCACTTTATCAATGTTGGATTCTGAAACTTCCAGGGGATTTTTTCTTGCAGAACGACCCATGGTTATCGATATGTTAAGAAATGTTGCCGGAGGGGAACCTCGTGCTGGTTTCAATGTTATTCATTGGGGGCAGCGATACCTTATCAGTGTTGGCTATACAGGGCAACGCGTTGGTAAAAAATTTACCAATTTTCAACAGGGGCAGAAGGGAGGCGTTTTAAGATTGGCGGGTCGTCCAATAGCTTCAAGAAATATTGATCTTCATTTGGGCGTAACAGGAACATTTGCCGTTCATGGTGAAAATAGAAAATATTCTATTGTAAGTTATAATGAATCCCGTCTTTTCCCTTCCGCGGCAGATTTTAAGACAGGAACCATCAATGGTGTCAACAGTATATGGGCTGTAGGTCCTGAATTTGCCTTACGATGGAAAAGGTTGATTTTTCAAGGGGAATATTATTCATTTTTTATGCCAAGGAAGAATGAGGGATATGGACATAATGATAATCTTCATTTTTGGGGATGGTATGGAAGTTTAAATTATGCGATTTTCGGGGCTCATCGTCATTATTTACCCTCTCGCGCTATTTTTGCAGCACCAGAAGGTTCACTGTTTAATCCTGCCGCTGGGGATTGGGGAGCTTTGGAATGGTCAGTCCGTTGGAGTTATCTGAACCTCAATAGTCATGCTGGGGATTATGAAAATAACAAATATGCAGCAGGAGTGCAAGGTGGAAAACAGAAAGTCATAGCAACGGGGTTTAACTGGTATCCGTCACCACATTTCAGGGTGATGATTGATTATAATCATATAATTTCATCACGTGCTAGAAACAATTTATGGCATTTAAGAAAAAA
>NZ_JAXOQA010000126.1:0-1474 GCF_047307945.1 Commensalibacter sp. A3DC
TCTATCAGAAAAAATTGTCTTTATATTGTGCAATAGGTTCGCAGTAATTATGTATCAATCATTATTTTTTTAATGGACTAGATAAAGATTGAAGAGTAATTGTGAAAAAAAAGTTATTGGTTTTACTTTTTATTTTATTGGGATTTGGAATTTGTGTTCAAGCGCAAATTCCATGTCAAAATAAGTTTTTATATGGAAAACCGCCAGTTATTGAATGGCCGATAAAAACAGTCTGCTTCAAAGATTATGCCGCTTCTTTTTCAGATATAACTTTGGGGAATATTTATTCAGCTGAATTTTTGACAAAAAATCAGGTAATGGCCAGTAAGAATATGAAAAGATATGGTAAATTTGATAATCGTGATCCTGTTGTCAGGGATTACAGAGGATCAGGTTTTGATCGTGGTCATATGACGCCTAGTGGAGATATGCCTGATTATCAATCTCAGTTACAGACTTTTATCTCCAGTAATATTGTACCTCAGACAAAGCAGCTGAATAGTGGAAAATGGAACTGGATTGAACATAATGTAAGGAAAATGGCAATATCCTATGATCAGTTATATGTTATAACGGGTTCTTATTTTCAGGAACCGGTCAAAAGAATCGGTTATGACGGAGTATGGGTTCCTTATGCAGTCTGGAAAGCGGTTTATATTCCGTCCTTAAAAAAGGCTGGGGTTTATTTTTGTAAAAATTCACATAGGCCTGTATGTTATCGCATGAGTATAGCTTTTTTCATTTACAAAACCGGGATCGATCCTTTTCCAGCGTTATCCAATGATATCAAGGAAAATAAATTTCCCTTGCCTAAACCTGTTCGTCCAAGGGTTAAGTAATATTTTTTATATTTTGAAGACAAGAATTGAATTTAATATGGAATACTGTTTCTGACCTTTTTGAATAGTTAATGAGAATTTTATTGTATTATGCTTTTTATCAGCATATTTTTCATACACTTATGTGTATTGGTAGTACCGGGCCCTGATTTTCTATTAAATTCAAGAACAGGGTTAACAGGCAATAAAAAAGCTGTCATTCAAGTTGTAACGGGTACAACATTGGGGGCAATTATCTGGGCTTTGTTCTCGTTGTTGGGATTGCACCTTATTTTTCAATATTACCCTTTTTTACGAGAATTAGTTTTATTTGGCGGGTTAGTTTATTTATTTTATCTGGCATTTCAGATTTACAGATCGGCTGATTTACCATTGCCGGCAGAGCACGGCATTGGTCATTCATATTTTTTTACCGGATTGTTTACCAATTTAACCAACCCGAAAGCTTTACTTTATTTTTCAAGTATTTTTTCAATTATTCATTTTGGGTTAAATCCTTCCAATGTTTTTTTTTATTTTTATTATGATAACGCTTGAAACCCTGATCCGGTTTCTTTTTGTAGGATTGGCTTTTTCACATTCCGGGATACAGGCCTTTTATCAAATCTATAAGTCCAGGATAGATAGATTATCAG
>NZ_JAXOQA010000127.1:0-1443 GCF_047307945.1 Commensalibacter sp. A3DC
TTCTACCAAAAACTTAAAGTAACAGACTTTTCTATCGATAGGGTATCGTTTGATATTGAGGTATTATCAACGGCTCATCTGTATGAATATGATCTTATTATAGTTGAAGGAAATAATTTGGATAAATTGTTTTTTTCGACCATTAGAGAATTGCGCGCATTAAATGAAAAGATTTCTATTATTGTTGTTTCCAGACAAAATAATCTGGAAAGTAAGATAAAAGCTTTTCAGGCAGGTGTGGATGATTATGTGTTAATTCCATTTTATGAGGATGAGCTGATTGCAAGATGCAAGGCGGTTTTGAGACGTGTCCAAAAAGTATTTTCCAAAAAAATTATTCATATTGATGCATTAAGTATCAATTTGGAAACACATGAAGTATTCGTTAATAAAGCATTGGTTCATTTGACAGGCAAGGAATATCTTATTTTGGAATTGCTTATTTTACAACGGGGCACTTTAATTACAAAGGCGGCACTTTTAAACCATTTATACAAATGCAATGTAGAACCCGATATTAAAATTATTGATGTCTTTGTATGTAAATTAAGAAAAAAATTACAAGATGCTGGTGCGGAAGATTTTATTTCAACAATATGGGGACAAGGTTATATCTTCCGTAAATCAACAATGGATAGTGAATGAAAATAGATATTACGTTTCACCAATCTTTATTCGGAAAATTGTTCTGAAATAATCCGTTCTGACAAGCTTTGATTTGGATTGAATAGTAAACAAGATTTTATAGATTTGTTTTCTTTGACAGTAATCTCGACAACGTCACGTATCTCTGTGAAATCGGCTACAGCTGCTATAGGGCGTTTATTTTCTTCCATGGTCAAGAATTGAAAAAGAGTTGTTGAAGGAAGTAATGCGCCTCTCCATCGGCGTGGCCGAAAAGGACAAATAGGAGTTAAGGGTAACAAATCAGAATTTAAGGGAACGATTGGACCATGTGCTGATAAATTATAGGCTGTCGATCCTGCGGGTGTTGAAAGAATGATACCGTCGCAAATCAGTTCAGATAACCTGATCTTATGATTAATTATCACCTTTATTTTGGCTGCCTGTCTGGTTTGCCGGTATAAAAATATATCATTAAAAGCTAGGGCTGTGTGTGTTTTACCATCAACTGTTTTAGCTGACATGGCCAAAGGATGAAGGCAAGTTGGTTGGGTTTTTTGAAGTAGTGATGGAAGATCCTTCTTGATCTTGGGATTTGTAAGGAAACCAACAGAACCGAAATTGATACAATAAATTGGAATCTGATAATTAATATAAGTATGAAGTGTTTCTAGAACAAAACCATCACCACCAATACAGATAATGACTTCGGCTTGGTCGATACTTGCGTTTCCATATTTTTTTACCAGGTCATTTTTATATTGAATTGCCTCGGGTTTATCCATGGATAAAAAATGAAACTTTGTGGGTGGATTATCA
>NZ_JAXOQA010000128.1:0-860 GCF_047307945.1 Commensalibacter sp. A3DC
ATAATTGCCCATTCCAAGCTCAACAACACCTGAACTCGCCTGGATAACGCCATTGCTGTTCTCAATGTCACCGCCATGAAAAACAATATCCCCTGAACTCGTGATCAAATTACCATTTTGGTTATTGAAATTACCACTGGTAATTTGAATATTACCGGCAGGGGTAATGAACTTGCCATTCTTGTTGATAAAATCATTTTTGCTGACAAGAGTTAAATTCCCGTTTTTCAGACTGCCAACCTGACCATTCGTATTGTCAAGAGTGTTTCCGGACAGTTCAACATTGCCCGCAGACGTGACAAGCTGACCCTGATTGTTCCGGATATCTCCCCCGGCATTCAAGGTCAGGTTGCCAGAAGTCTTTATACCAATCTGGCCACCAGTATTGTCAATATCGCCCCCGGAATGGACATTGACTGTCCCATTGTCTGTCAGTATAGAGGCGCTTCCGTTGTCCAATCCAGCAACATCCAGTAAAATATCCCCATTGGTCGTGCGGATCAAACCCTGTTTATTGGTCAGCTTCTGGCCCGTTATTTGAACATTGCCATCCGTTTTAACGCCAATCTGACCATTCGTATTGTCAATATCGCCCTTGGCTTGAATAACAGCATCATGAGCATTCGTAACCAAAGAACCATTTTGATTGTCGAGATCACCATTAATATCAACATGGAGTTCACCCTCTCCATTGATCAAATTACCATGGTTTTTAAATGAACCCGCTGAAAGTGTTAAACGTCCCCTGATAAAAGAAAGACTTCCCGCATTGAGAAGGCTATTGGCGATGGCAAGTGTTCCATCCCCGTTCAAGCTGCTAATGGAGGCATCCCTGTTGTTCAGGGAAAGGTTGTTCGCGG
>NZ_JAXOQA010000129.1:0-475 GCF_047307945.1 Commensalibacter sp. A3DC
GTAATTGCCCATACCAAGCTCAACAACACCTGAACTCGCCTGGATAACGCCATTGCTGTTCTCAATGTCACCGCCATGAAAAACAATATCCCCAAAGCCATTGTCCGAACCAGCCAGAATCATCCCTGAACGGTTCATCAAACCGTCAGACTCTATATGAACATTGCCCGCATTCGAGCCAATCTGGCCATTATCGTTATTCAGCTGCCTGCCACCAATGTCCACAATACCCGAGGGAGTGACTATCTGGCCATGATCATTACTGACATCTCCAGAGGCGGAAACCCTGACATTCCCGGATGCCTGCGTTCCTATCCGGCCATTCATGTTGACAACCTTACCCGTTGCCTGAACCCCGATATCCCCCTGTGTGGTCAGGATAGAGCCATTGCCATTGTCAAGTGAGGAGCCTGTCAATGACACATTCCCCTGACCCGTACGGATCAGGCCGGACTGGTTATTGATATCCCCGCCA
>NZ_JAXOQA010000130.1:0-306 GCF_047307945.1 Commensalibacter sp. A3DC
TGAACCGTTACATCACCTTTGCTCAGAGAGCCAATCTGGCCTGAACTGTTGTCAATTTTACCTTTTGCCGTTAGGGAAAGATCATTATTCTTGGTTAAGATACTACCTGAATGATTTAATATATCTCCTTGAATATCAAGCATTAGTTTGTCTGAATTCGTATTTATCTGATTTCTGTTATCCATGGAGCCAGCTTTGATTGTCAACACGCCCTGCGAGACAAATATGTTTCCCGCATTGAGAAGGCTATTGGCGATGGCAAGTGTTCCATCCCCGTTCAAGCTGCTAATGGAGGCATCCCTGCTA